>DATGTQ010000158.1 GCA_035301805.1 Tissierellales bacterium | reverse complement strand
GCAGTTGTAGTTTTGCCATTAGTTCCTGTAATTGCTATTAAGGAACTTTCTGGCTTGATCCTATATCCTAACTCAATATCTGTAATAACCTCAATGTTTTTTTCCTTAGCTTTTTCAATAACAGGTACATTAAGAGGAATTCCTGGACTTTTCACTATTAAATCTATATTATCCAAGGGAACATTATTAGTTCCTAAAAAATATTCTACAGGATAAAAGTGAATTTCCTTTATATATTCTTTTAACTCATTCTTGGATTTTAAATCACTAACAGCTATATTAGCTCCTAATTTACTCAATGCCTTTATTGTAGATACTCCACTTACTCCTAATCCCATAATTAGTATATTTTTATCTTTTAAATTCACCTTAGCCACCTGTCTTTCTACTTAATTTAAACCTACAATGCCTAATATACATAATAAAACTGTTATACTCCAAAAAATTGCCACAACCTTTGTCTCTTTCCATCCTTTTTGCTCATAGTGATGATGTAAAGGTGCCATTAATAAAACTCTTCTACCTGTAAGTTTATATGATATAACTTGAATTATTACAGATAGAGCTTCTACAAAATATATACCTCCTACAATTGGAATAATCAATGGTAAATTTAACAGTATAGCTATACCAGACACCGCTCCACCTAGGGCCAAACTTCCTGTATCTCCCATAAACACTTTTGCAGGATAAGCATTATATATAAGAAATCCTAAACATGCCCCTGCTAAAGCAACAGAAAATATTGAAGTACTACTCATTCCCCAACTTGGTGCAACTATCCCAAAGAAGGATAGTACTATTAAAGTAACACCTGAAGCCAATCCATCTAATCCATCTGTTAAATTAACACTATTTACAGTACCAACTACTACAAACACTATGAAAGGTACATAAAATGGTCCTAAATCTAAAAATTTATCAGTAAATGGAACTATTACCTTTGTTCCTAGTACAGATGTATTAGACTGATATATAGCCAATATCACCGCTAAAATTGTCTGACCTAATAGTTTTTGATAAGCTTTCAATCCTAAAGATCTTTTTTTCACAACTTTTATGAAGTCATCAATAAAACCTATTAGACCAAAACCAAAGGTAGACAATAATAAAACGATAATATCTCCATTCACCATTCCCGACGTTAATGTAGTTATTAAAAGTGCTATTAAAATTATTATCCCACCCATAGTAGGTGTTCCACTCTTTTTTAAATGAGTACTAGGTCCATCATCTCTTACATTTTGACCAATATTTAATTTTCTTAATAAAGGTATGAAAATAGGGCCTAATATTATAGTTATAACAAATGAAATTACAATAGTTCTAATTATATCTATATAATCAACCATAAACTTTCTCCTCTCAGCTGTAAACTAGAATAATTATTATATCCCTTTCAAGATATCTAGGACAATTTTTCTTTCATCAAAAGGAATAACCTTATCTTTTATTATAGTATAAGTTTCATGTCCTTTACCGGCCAATAAAATAATGTCTTTTGGCTTTGCATTTTCTAAGGCATATCTAATTGCATCTTTCCTATCTACATAGTATACATAATCACCTTTCACTTTTTCAATTCCTTTTATTACATCTTGAATAATTTTTTCTGGATTTTCATCTCTAGGATTGTCCGATGTAACTATAGATAAATCTGCATGTTTTGCAACAGTTTCTCCCATTATTGGTCTCTTAGTTTTATCCCTATTTCCCCCTGCTCCAAAAACTACAACCTTCCTGCCCTCTGCAAATTTATCAATAGCAGTTAAAGTTTTTTCTAAACTATCTGCAGTATGAGCAAAATCAATTATTACAGCAAAGTCCCTATTTGTAGGAACTATTTCAAATCTTCCTTTCACACCTTTAACCTTCTCTAAACCTGCTTTTATAGTTTTTAAATCTATAGAATAAGCAAAACCACAAGAAGCAGCTGCTAAAGCATTATAAACACTAAATTCCCCTGGAATATTTAGTTCTATATTTATTGAATCTTTAGGAGTATTTAATTTAAAACTTACTCCTGTAGAATTATATACAATATCCGTAGCAAAAATATCTGCTTCATTTGTAATTCCATATGTAATAATATTAGCTTTTTCCTTAGAAACTTTTTCAATTATAAATTTTCCATAAGTGTCATCAATATTTATAATATTTACATCTTTAGTCATATAAAATAGTTTAAGCTTAGAGTTAAAATATTCATCCATAGTATTATGGTAATCCAAATGTTCTTCAGTTAAATTTGTAAATACTCCAATATTAAAGTCAGTATTCTCTACTCTTTTCATATCTAATGAATGGGACGATACCTCCATTATACAAATATCTGTATTAACCCTAGCCATTTCATAGAAATTTTTCTGAAGTGCTAAGGATTCAGGGGTTGTATTCTCAGTTTCGTAAAGTTTCCCATTAATAATATTTCCGTTTGTACCTATAACCCCTGCCTTCTTATTATTTTCTTCAAATATACTTCTAATTAAATAGGTAATTGTAGTTTTACCATTTGTACCAGTAACACCAATAACCTCCATTTTTTTTGAGGGTTCCCCTAAGAACACCGAAGAAAGTTCTGCCAGTGCTATTCTTGTGTCTTCTACCTTTATTATAGTAATATCTTCTTTTAAAGTTACGTCTTTTTCAACAATTACGGCCTTAGCTCCCTTATAACCTACTTCATTTAAAAAATCATGTCCATCCACATTAAAACCTTCAATAGCAACAAATAAATCACCAGGTTTTATTTCTCTGGAATCATGATTTATACCTGTAATTTCTAAATCCAATGAACCTATAATTTTCTTTACATCGATATTTTTTATAAGATTTTTCAATTTCATAAATTACATCGCCTCCGATTTATAGCATATAAAATAAACAAGTAAAAGGCAACTAGAAAAGTCGCCCTTTTTCAGCTTTAATAGATCCATTTATCCTTCTAAATATTTTATATTAATATTTTCATCTTATAAAGTTTGGGCACAATAACTTTTTTATTAATTGCTTATTCTTCTAGGTATAAATCCACAGTAGATCCTTTTGTCACCTCTGTTCCTGGCTTTGGAAATTGATCAATTACAACTGAGTCTTCTTCAACATCAAGAGGCTCTGTATTATATCTAAAACCTAGTTCTGATAATATTTCTCCTGCCTCAATTATGGTTTTATCCCTTACATCAGGAACTTTCTCTGAATTAACAAGTTCTGTTTTTTCCTCTTCTGTATACTTTGGTTCTACATCTAAATATTTTAAAGTCTGTTCTATTACATCTCCTGCTACAGGAGCAGCAGTTAGTCCACCTGAATGAGAACCAACTTTTGGCTCATCTACAACAACTAAAACAACTATTCTAGGATCATCTGCTGGTGCTACTGCTAAAAACGATGATATATATTTTCCCTGTGCATATCTTCCATCTACTACTTTTTGAGCAGTACCAGTCTTACCACCTATTCTGTATCCCGGTACATAGCCCCTATTCCCTGTACCATCAGACACAGCAGTTTCTAGCATTTCTAATAAATCTTTGGAAGTTTCTTCAGAGATAACCTTCCTTTTTACTTCAGGCTTAAATTCTTGTACAGTTTTACCATCTGCATCTACTAATTCTTTTACTAACCTAGGTTCTATTAAATCTCCACCGTTGCTAACAGCAGTCATTGCTGTAGCAAGTTGGATTGGTGTCACAGCAATTCCATGTCCATAAGATATTGTAGCAAGATGTACTTCCTTCATAGCGCTAGGATCCCCCGAAATTATACCTGCTTGTTCTCCGGTTAAATCTATTCCCGTATTTTCCCCAAAACCAAATGCTTTAATATATTTATGCATTTTTTCTTTTCCTATTTTTCTTGCCACATTTACAAATACAACGTTACAAGAGTTTTGGACACCTTCTGTAAAGGTTTGGTCACCGTGTGGATTATAATATCTCCAACACTTCAACTTTTCTCCAGGTATATCTGTAATATATCCACCACAGTAAAAGTTACTTTCTGGAGTAACTATATTTTCTTCTAAACCTGCTGCAGCAGTTATAATCTTAAAAGTAGAACCTGGTTCATATGCATCATTTATAGTGAAATTCCTCCATATATCATACCATTCTTTTTCAATTTCTTCTTGGGACAATTTCTTCCATTTTGCCGCCATTTTCTCATCTAAGGGTTCTCTAGGCTTATTGGGGTCGTAATCAGGCTTAGTAGCAATCCCTAACAAATCCCCATTATTAGGATCCATTACAATTACTGATACATTCTTAGCAGAATTGGCAACTAAAGCTTCTTGAGCCGCTTTTTCTGCAAAATGCTGAATATTTTCATCTAAAGTTAAAACTACACTTAGTCCATCTTTAGCTTCTAAAACTTTTTCCCCTCCATAAGGTAATTGTCTACCTCCTGCATCAGTAGTTTTTACCCACTTCCCAGAAGTCCCAGATAGGTACTTATCATAGGTCTTTTCTATGCCATACAAACCATTGTTATCTACATCTGTAAAACCTAATATATGACTTGCAAACTTTTCATAGGGATAATGTCTTTTATTATCATCCACTATCTGTATGCCTGGCAATTTTGCTTTCCTTAATGCACTTGCCTCATCCTTACTTATCCATTGTTTTATCTTACTTACCCTTTGTTTTTTTGTAATATGTTCGTAAACTACTTCTTCATCCATATTAAGAATTTCCGCAACTTTTTGGGCTGTCTCTTTTTCTTTATTCTTATCTATTTCCGCTGGGTTACACCATGCAGTATAAGAACTAACACTTACAGCTAATTTCTTCCCATTTCTATCGTAAATTATTCCTCTTTTAGGCTTTATCTCAATTCCAGTAGTCCATTGTTCAAGTGCTCCTTTTTTCAATTCTTCACCTTTAACTATCTGTAAATATCCAATTCTCAATATTAATGCAAATACAACTATAGAAACTCCAAAAAATATTACCACTAATCTTTTTTTTGTGCTATTACTAGGTGAAGCCATACCTCTTAACCCCCTAGAAAAATTTTAATACTTTATCTACTACATTTTTTAAATATTTAGCTACATCAAATTCTTTATTTTCTGCTACCTTATTTTCAAAGATATCATCCTTTACATCCACATTTACAATTTGGTCTTCTGTTGGATAATTCATTCCCAATTTTAATTTAGCATCTTTTTCAATTTTGGCAACAGCTTTTAATCCATCTAATTCTGTTTTTAAATCTTCTTTTTCTCTATTTAATTCTTCTACTTCAGTTTCTAAATTAGATACTTCATAACTTAATCCAGTTATCTTTGTATACCTATTTAAAATAAAGACACATACTAAAAACATTAGGCCAATAGTCTTCAAAAACCTAAGTTTTTCTTTAGACTTCTTCTTATTAATTTCCTTTTTCCTATTTTTCTTATCTTTCAACACCTTGTTATTTGTTAACTGTTTTTCTTCATTATAGTATTCTCTATAATCTTTAACTTCTTTTTTAGCTACTATCACTTTATTCACAACCCCCTTTGTTTAGAACTTTAAACTTTTTCAGCAATTCTAAGTTTTGCACTTCTTGATCTAGGATTGTTTTCTAATTCTTCTTTCCTTGGTATAATTGGTTTTTTTGTAATTATATTTATTTCTTTTTTCTTATCACAAATACATATAGGAAAATCTGGTGGACATATGCATTCTTTATTTAATTCTTTAAAAACATTTTTAACTATTCTATCTTCTAAAGAATGAAAATCAATTATACATATCCTTCCACCCCTTTTTAACAATCTTGCCATTTTAGGAAGTACTTCTTTTATTATTTCTAACTCCTTATTCACTTCTACTCTTATTCCTTGGAAGGTTTTTCTTGCCGGGTGTTGCCCATCATTTCTAGCCCCTTTAGGAATGGCCTTTTTTATAACTGTTACTAATTCCATAGTAGTGTCTATAGTTTTTATCTTCCTTTCTTCTACTATAAATTTAGCTATTCTACTAGCCCATTTTTCCTCGCCATAATCCCAAAGAATCTTTTCAAGCTTTTTGTCATCATATTCATTTACCACATTCCATGCAGTAAAATCTTCTTCCCTATTCATTCTCATATCTAAGGGTGCATCTTGATGAAATGAGAAACCTCTTTCCCCTTCATCAAGCTGATGGGAAGATACACCTAAATCTAGCAATATACCATCTACTTTTTCTATATTTAGCTTATTAAGTATTTCCTCTATATTTAAATAATTGTCGTGTACAATAGTAATTTTATCCTTATAGCCTTTTAATCTTTCTTTTGCCCCTTTTATAGCATTCATATCTTGATCTATTCCAATTAATCTACCTTCATTAAGTCTTTTAACTATTTCAAAAGAATGGCCACCACCACCTAAAGTACCATCTACATAAATCCCATCTTCTTTTATAATTAAACCTTCTATTACTTCTTCAACCATAATTGATTTATGAAAATATTCCAATATATATCTCACTCCTATTTATATTCCTAACTCTGCCATTTTCTCTGCAATATTATCGTAACTTAAACTGTCATCATCATTATAACTATTCCATTCCTCTTTACTCCATATTTCAATTCTAGTAGAAACACCAATAATAACAGCATCCTTAACTAGTTTTGAGTGTTTCCTCAAATTTGATGGTAATAATACCCTTCCTTGTTTATCTAATGTACATTCTGTAGCACCGGAGAAAAAGAACCTTACAAAAGCTCTAGCATCCCTGTTGGTCATTGGCAACCCTTTTAACTTTTCCTCAAGTATTTTCCATTCACTATTCGGATATACAAAAAGGCAATTATCTAATCCTTTAGTAATAATAAAGTTGTCTCCTAAATCTTCCCTAAGTTTAGAAGGTATTATAATTCTGCCTTTATTGTCTAATGTGTGTTGATATTCTCCAATGAACATACTGCTCACTCCACCTTTGGATATTTATTACCCACTTCACACCACATTATACCACATTTATATATTTCTATATTGAACTTAAAAATCCTTCTAAAGATATAATATATTTTAATTTTTTTATAGGACGAAAGTCCTAGTTTTACATTTTTCAACCTTTTATTCTCTTTTTCCCCATAATTCTCTATTTTTCTACATAAAAAAACAGAGAATTAATCTCTGTTTAAAAAGAAATGCTATAAAATCATATTATTTACATCTACATTTTTCCTTTAGTAGCAATATTTAAAATTAAGCCTTTTTTCTTCTTTTTTGAAATATATAAATAGCTATTATTATACTTATAAGACTAACTACTTGAGCAATCCTTAAAGAACCTATCATTAAACTATCCGTTCTCAAACCTTCAATAAAGAACCTACCTATAGAATATAGTATAATATACAATAATAAAATCTCGCCAGACTCTTTGCTTTTATTTTTTCTAAACCATATCAAATAAAAAAATACAATAAAGTCCCATATTGATTCATATAAAAATGTAGGATGGACTTTTTGACCATTAATAATTATACCCCAAGGTAAATCTGTTGGTGTGCCATAAGCCTCTTGATTTATATAATTCCCCCATCTTCCTATAGCTTGACCAAGTATTAAACTAGGAGAAGTTATATCTCCTATAGTCCAAAATTCTAAATTTCTTTTCCGGGCAAATATAATGGCTACTAAAATCCCTGTAAATACAGCACCATGTATAGCTAAACCCCCACCCCTAAAGTGGAATATTTCTATTAGATTATCTTTATAATAGTCCCATGAAAATGCAACATAATATAATCTAGCTCCTAATATAGATAAAGGTATAGCATATAATAATAAGTCTATTAAATCCTCTTCATCAAACTTTAATCTTCTTGCCTCTCTAAAAGCTAAGACTGCACCTATTAATACTCCTGTAGAAATCAATATTCCATACCACATTACTTTTACACCAAATAATTCAAAAGCTACAGGATCCATTCTTATCACCTTCTCTTAAGTAGTTTTCTGATAATCTTATTCCATAGGCTTTATTACCGATAATGTATAATTATCTTTAGTTAAATGGCTTTGAAATCTATTAATAATTTCATTGTACTCAATTTTACTCATTGTATCTAAATAATTTAGAAGCATAAAATCCTTCATATAAAAATGAATAAAACTATTAGCAATAAAATCTGTGCTATTTAATCCCATTAAAAAATAACCTATATTTTTATTTTTTATTCTTTGGAAAGCATCTTCAGTTAATCCTTTCTGTTTTCTTTTCTTTATATATGTTAGTAATAAGTCTAAGACCTTTTCGGGATCTTTAGACATACCTGCCATCATTGTATGACCATAATTTTTGCTTCCGGTGTAGTAAGACCCAAAACTTTCATCAATAAGTCCATCCCCATATAATTTTTGATAAAACTCTGTGCTTTCTCCAAATAGCATTTCTAACATAATATTAGTTAAAATTTCTTTCTTTATTAGTTCTTCACCTTTTACACCTATATTATCATCTTTAAATCCTATTGTAAAAAGTGGTGCAGAGGTAACTAGTTTTTCTTCTATATACTTTTCTCTAATAAACTTAGGCTCATCTGGATAAATTCTAACTATATTGTTATCTCCCTCTATAGAATTTTCTTTTTCAGTATTATTTACTACTTCCATTATTTTGTCAAAAGATAAATCTCCAACTATAATTAAAACCATATTACTAGGATGATAAAATGTATTATAAGATTTATAAAGTAAATCTTTATCTATTCCTTGAATACTATCAACAGTTCCAGCTATATCTATTTTAATTGGATGGTCAACATACATACCATTTAAGCAATTAAAATATACTTTCCATTGAGGACTGTCTTCATACATCCTTATTTCCTGTTCAATAATTCCTTTTTCCTTTTCCACATTCTCATCAGTAAAATAGGGATTTTGTACAAAATTTATAAGTAATTTTAAACTTTCATAAAAATTATCTGTAGTTGAAAATAAATAAGCCGTTTGGTCTGAACTAGTATAAGCATTTACATTGGCCCCTAGTTTAGAAAACTTATCAAAAATATTGATTTCCGGTTCTTCAAAAAGTTTATGTTCTAAAAAATGTGCTATCCCCTCTGGTACCTCTAATAATTCTGTTGCTCCCCTTGGCATAAATTTATTATCATTGGAACCATAATTAGTGGCAAAAATAGCATGCCTTTTAACATAACCTTCCTTAGGTATGAAGTAAACTTGCAATCCTTCATTTGTTCTATCAAATAAAATTTTCTCATCTAAATTAGTTTTTTCAATTAATTTTGTCTTCAAGAAAACCCTCCTATCTATTGGTTTTTATTTCTTAAAAAATATATAGTATCTATATTTATTTTATTTGCAGCTTTTACTATCTGATTTTTAGGAGTATTATCTATTTCCTTTATAGTTTCTTCTAAACCCTTATAATCATTAGTTAGATTTTGACTTAAGAAAAATTCTGAAATTAAAAAATTACTATCTACTATAGATTTTATAGAAGAACTTATAGCCTTTTTAGATATATCTATATCTTCTTCTGTAAACATGCCTTCTTTCATCTCATCTAAATTAGCTCTTACTATTTCTATAGTCTTTTCAAAGGTCTTAAAATCTATTCCTGCATCTACTATCATAAGTGATTTAAACTTATATATTTGAGAACCTATGTAATAGGCAAGACTTTCTTTTTCCCGTACATTTATAAAAAGTTTAGAATTTGGACTTCCTCCTAAAATTCCACTGGCTAGCAATAAGCCATTATAAAGTTCATGTTCATAAGGTATACTAGCTCTATAACCTAAAACTAATTTCCCTTGACTAATATCCATATCTTCAAATACCATATTCTTTGTTTGATTAAAATTTGTAATTTTTTCTCTAGGGATTTCTAATATATTAGTTCTCTTAGTTTTGTTATAATCTTTTAATAATTGAATTTCATTTTCCTCAAATTCTCCTACTGCAAAAATTTCTATCTCACTTGTTTCTAGTACTTCCAAATAATGTTTATATAGATTTACATTATCAATACTTTCTAAATCCTCTACATATCCTAATTCATATATACTAAACTTCTCATTTTTGCACATTTCTTCTATACATCTTTCAATAGCATAATTTCGCTTATCATTAATTCTACCCTCTATTTTCCTTTTTAAATTTTCTTTTTCTTGTTTTAAATAGGATTCAGAAAAAGCTTCCTCTTCTAAATAAGGTTGATAAATTATTGATCTAATCATTTTAATTAATTCAACATTTTGTTTTTCATCTTTCACATAATTCCTTTTAGGTCCTTCTATAGAAAAACGTAAAATATGTCTTTCTCCTTTTTTACTTATACCTACACCTAAATTTGAACCATACATATTTTCTAATTTTCTTTCTATTTCTAAGCTATTTGTATATTCCTTTGTACCTCTTCTTAAAACAGAAGGCAATAAAGCATTTTTTGTTGCTTCCTCCCTTACTAAAGGTCTTATAAGATAAACACTTATTAAATTAGATTTAAACTTATCTGTTTTTATAATGTTTAGATTAATACCTTTGTCAATATTTATTCTCTCATTATTTAAAACCATAGCATAACCTCCTTGATAATAACATATTATCATAGTTCCTATATTTTAGGTTGCATAAAATATAGGTCTTAACTATTATATGAAAAAACCTAGCCTTAAGACCAGGTTTAATGTCTTTACTTAGCATTTGTTTTTTGAAATATTTTATTTAGCTGACTTGTATAACTTTTAATATCTTCTCCTCTCATTAAGCCTTGAATAATTTCTTCAATTTCATCAAATACATTTTCATCTTCAGAAATTAAAACCTTATTGATGTTGTCATCATTTTCTAACACTAATCTTTCTATTGATTCGCTTAAATCTTTAGTTAAACCAGTATCATTTTCCTCATAAAATGTAACAACTATAAGAGCTGAATCCTGAAAAACTATAGACGTTGCATTTTCGATTCCTATTAAATCTACAACTAAATCTGAAATATCCTCCGATCTATCTAACACCTCTAAAGTTTCCTTATCTTGTTTTTCAATACTTACATCCTTATTTTCTTTATTCTCTACTTTATCATATTTACAGCCAGAAAATAATAAGGTTATTATTATTAAAGCTATGAAACAAAGAATATTTTTCTTTTTACTCATTATTTATGCCTCCTATAAAATTAATCTTTTGTCTATAGTTTTTCTGAAATTAGATTTTTTATTACATAAAATAAAAAAAAGGCATTTTAATGCCTTATCCAAAAACTCCTGTTAAATAATCCTTAGTTCTATTATCTCTAGGATGCTCAAACATATTCTTAGTTTCCCTATGCTCTATTAAACTTCCCAAAAGGAAAAAAGCTGTATAATCTGATATTCTCATAGCCTGTTGCATAGAATGGGTAACTATAATTACGGTATAATTTTCCTTTAAATCAGTTATTAATTCTTCAATTTTTAAAGTGGCAATAGGATCCAAAGCAGAAGTAGGTTCATCCATAAGGATTACATCTGGCTCTACTGCTAAGGCTCTTGCAATACATAACCTTTGTTGTTGACCTCCTGATAAGCTTAATGCATTTTTATCTAATCTGTCTTTTACTTCATCCCATAGGAAAGCTCTTTTTAAACTTTTTTCAACAATCCTATCAAGTTCCCTTTTCTTTTTTATTCCATAGATTTTAGGGCCATAGGATACATTATCATAAATAGTCATAGGAAAGGGATTTGGTTTTTGAAACACCATTCCTACTTTTCTTCTCAATACCATTGGATTAAATTCTTCATATATATTTAATCCATCTAACATTATTTCCCCCTCTATTTTGGCACTGGGAACTAAATCGTTCAATCTATTCATAATCCTTAAAAAACTAGTTTTCCCACAACCAGATGGTCCAATTAAAGCAGTTACTTTATTCTCTTTAAAGGCTATATCAATATTATTTAAAACTTTCACATTATCATAAAATAAGTTTAACCCATTTACAACTATTTTATTTTCCATAATTAATCATCTCCTAATCTATATTTAACTTATTATCTAATTTCTTTGCCAATTTATTAGTCAATATATTAATAATCAATATAAATACTATTAATATGGAAGCAGTTAAATAAGCTTCTTCAAAAGAAATCCCTTCTTTTGCAAGAATATAAAGATGAACTGACAAAGTCCTACCAGAATCTAAAATGCTATTAGCTAATCTAGGCACCATTCCTGCAGTAAGATAAATTGCTGCAGTTTCACCTACAATTCTCCCAATAGCCAATACAATAGAAATAAATATACCAGATAATGCACTAGGTAGAACTACTTTCATTATAGTCTCAAATTTTGAGGCACCTAAGGCATAACTACCTTCTCTAAATGTATCAGGTACAGATTTTAAAGCTTCTTCCGTTGTAGTAATTATAATGGGCAATATCATTAAACCTAATGTAAAAGCACCAGAAAGTATAGACCATTTAAAATTTAACCCTATAACAAATACAATCATTCCAAAAAGTCCAAATATTATAGATGGAATTCCCGATAAACTTTGAATAGCAAATCTAATAAAGTCTACAATTTTACTATCTTTTGCATATTCATTTAAATATATAGCTGAGGATATTCCAATTGGCGCAGATATGATTATAGATAAAAATACTAAAAAGAAAGTATTGCCAATAGACGATAATATAATTTTAAAATCTATAGTTTTAAAAATCCCATTATTGAAAATTCCCTTATAAAAAATATGCAAAATAATCCACAATGTTATGCCGAATGTTATAAAAGCAGATAAATATATTAACCCTTTTAAAATACATTCTTTTATTCTTTTACCTTTCATCTAGAACCACCTACTTTTTTATTAAAAAGAAATAATAGTCCATTTAATAATAATATAAATATAAACAATACGGCTCCTGTAGCAAATAAAGCTTCTTGGTGCAACCCATGGGCATAACCCATTTCTATGGCTATATTGGCTGTTAAGCTTCTAAGTCTATCTAGTGCAGAGCTAGGAATTAGGGGAGTATTCCCAGAAACTAATATGACTGCCATGGTTTCACCTATAGCCCTACCTAGTCCTAATACAATAGAAGCTAAAATCCCAGACTTAGCAGAGGGTAATACTACCTTAAATATTGCATCTATATGGGATGACCCTAAAGCATAAGAACCCTCCTTATATTCTTTAGGCACAGACCTAATAGCTGACTCGGATAAACTTACTATTGTAGGTAATATCATAATTCCAAGTATTATAGATGTTGCCAATAGACTATTACCTCCACCACCAAAATATTTATCTATTAAAGGTACTATAGTAACTAATCCAAAAAAACCATAAACTACAGAAGGGATACCAGCTAATAACTCTACTCCTATTTTAAGAGTGTTTGAAACCTTTTCAGATGAGATTTCAGCAATAAAAATAGCCGTTAATATACCTATTGAAACACCTATTGCTAAGGCACCAAAGGTTATATATATAGAACCTACAATCATTGGTAATATCCCAAACTCTCCATTTTTAGGATGCCACCTTCTACCTAGTAAAAACTCTTTAATTCCTATTTCCTTAACACCTGGAATTCCTTTTATTAATACAAATATAGTTATACTGAATATTCCAATTAAAGCTACTAGGCTACACATTAGAAAAACTTTTTCCATTACCTTTTCTTTATAGTGTTTTTTATTATCCATTATCATCTCTCCTATAGTCCCTTTCTATCTTGCATTTCTATTAAACCCTATAGGAAAATCCCATAGAGTTTAATTATTACTTAACTGTTATTTGATTTTCACCAACTATTTTTTGTCCTTCATCACTTAAAACAAATTCTATAAACTTATTAACCAGTTCATTTTTATCATCCTTTGTTAACATTAGAAAAGGTCTTGATATTTTATATTCTTCACTTTTAATATTTTCAACAGTCGGTTCTATTCCACCAATACTTAATCCTTTAACAGTATCATCTAAATAAGATAGAGATATATATCCAATTGAATTTTCCTTTCCAGCCACATTAGCTAATACAGCCCCATTACCTTCTGCTATTAAAGCGTCTTCCCTTACAAGACTCTTTTTGTTTCCTTCATCATCTTTTTCTTCCAAACCTGTTATTTCTTCAAAAGCTCCCCTTGTACCAGAACCTTCTTCCCTAGAGACTACAAGTATTTCTTCATCTTCTCCTCCTACTTCTCTCCAGTTTGTAATTTCCCCTGAAAAT
The DNA here is from genome assembly GCA_035301805.1 of Tissierellales bacterium. Taxonomy (NCBI): domain Bacteria; kingdom Bacillati; phylum Bacillota; class Tissierellia; order Tissierellales; species Tissierellales bacterium. The sequence goes on along the minus strand of DATGTQ010000158.1, from coordinate 4,952 downwards.
ATACCCTTTACAGAGTCCATATCTAAATCTTTAGCGGAGTTCTTTGGATTTACGGCTACTACTATTCCATCATAGGCAATAATATGTTCATTAATATTTTCATTCTTTTCATCTTGTTCTAAATTTCTAGAGGACATTCCTATATCAGCAGTTCCATCAATTGTAGAATTTATACCTGCTGTTGAACCTACTCCTTGCACATCTACTGTAATTTCTGGATTTAATTTAGAAAACTCTTTTCCTAACTCTTCAGCTACTACAGATACAGAAGTAGAACCAACTATATTAATGGTCTCTCCCTTCTTTCCACAACCAATAACTAATAACCCAATTGATATTATTAAAGTAATTAAAAATAAACCTTTTTTATTCATTCTCATTCTCCTCTCTATTGATTTCAACTTAATGATATCTCAGTATTGTTAAACTGAAGTTAAGTAAAGGTTAAATCCATGTAAACTTTTAAAATATAAAAAATACCTATATTGTTGCCTATATTGTTGATTAAGTAGTTTTATTGATATATAATTGTTCTGTGATAAAAACTAGTAATAATTGTCGAAAGGAAGATTTTAAATGAAACTAGGTATAGTAGGACTACCAAATGTAGGAAAAAGCACATTATTTAATGCCTTAACGGCTTCTGGTGCGGAAGCGGAGAACTATCCATTTTGTACTATTGAGCCAAATGTAGGCGTTGTTCCAGTTCCTGATGAAAGGCTTAATATGATCTTGAATATAATAGATTCTCAAAGAATATTGCCAGCTAGTATAGAGTTTTTCGATATAGCTGGTTTAGTTAAGGGTGCCAGTGACGGGGAAGGTTTAGGGAATAAATTTCTATCCCATATTAGAGAAGTTGAGGCTATTGTTCATGTAGTAAGAGCTTTTGAAAATGAAAATATAACCCATGTAGAAGGTAAAATTGATCCAATAAACGATATAGAAATTATTAATCTAGAGCTTGCCTTAGCAGATTTAGATATAGTTGGAAAAAGGTTAGAAAAAGTAGAAAGACTTGTTAAAGGTGATAAGGAATATAAAAAAGAACTAGTATTATTACAAAAAATAAAAGAAGCAATTGAAAATGAAGAGTCCTTAAGAAATATGGACTTCGATAAAAATGAAATGAATATATTGAAATCATTAAACCTTTTATCCTTAAAACCAATACTATATGTGTGTAATGTATCTGAAAAAGATTTAGCTGAAGGAATTGAGGATAATCCTTATGTTAAGCAAGTAAAAAAATATGCTAAAAAGGAAGAATCTAAAGTTATAGCAGTATCAGCCAAAATTGAAGCAGAAATTTCTCAACTAAATGATGATGAAAAAGAAATTTTTCTTGAAGAGCTTGGCTTAAAAGAATCTGGATTAGATCAATTAATTAAAGCTAGCTATGATCTACTTGGTCTTATGAGTTTCATAACTGCAGGTCCTAAAGAAATAAGAGCTTGGACTATAAAGAAAGGTACTAAAGCCCCTCAAGCAGCCGGTAAAATTCATACAGATATAGAAAGGGGATTTATCCGTGCAGAGGTTATAAATTATAAAGATTTAATAAATGCAGGTGGAGAAACAAAAGCAAAAGAAAAAGGTCTAGTTCGCCTAGAAGGAAAAGATTATATAGTCCAAGATGGAGATGTGGTGTTATTTAGATTTAATGTGTAAAACAAGTGGCCAATGGCCACTTATTTTTTATCCTACGGATTAAGTACTTGCATTTTTATTTCTTGGTTTTCCATATTATATGTCAATTTATCTAGATTATTATTTATGTCATCAGTTGAACATTAAATCCCTATTAGGTTTACATATGCCCTATGTTTTCTTTTGTTCTTTTATGTAGCTTATAGAACTCATTAGAAATCCATCAGTTTCGTAGGCTGGGTCGGATGGAAAATAAGGTTTTCTTACTATTTTTCATAATTTTAGATAAAGATTTAGAGAAGATTTAATCTATCTCTATCTTCTCTAAGGCTGTTGTTTATCATGTTTAGTAACATTTAATGTTTTTTAGAATTCTTAAGATTTATACATATCATTAGTTTGACACGAGGGGTTATACTTAATGGTAAGTTATTTGCTGATTTGAAAATACTAAGATGTCAAACAAAATTGTTCATCGCAAGTAGTTTAATATAATTTCTATTCATCTAGAACGTGTTTAATTTTTGACCCATCCTCGGTTATATAGAATCCATCAATTATTTCGTTTATACCTCCGCCAAAGGACCAATTGTTAGCTTCGATAAAGTCAATAAATTTGTGCCAAAACTCATCTTCTGATAATTCCATTGGAACTTCTACACAACCTTGAATTTCAAATTCTTTTCTCATCGCATATTCTCCTATTCCATTCATTCCAAAATGCTATATATCCATCTCTTTCAAATTCATCCTCTGGTAAAATTTTATTTGAAGACTTTTTATAGTAATCTTCTACCATATATACAAAACGTAAAACTTCCTCCTTATACTGAAGGTATAAATATATACAGTATTTTCATTCTCTGTAATTATCTTTACCATACTATTTTCATGAATGACAGTCCAATCAATACCATCATCACATCCTATTATATCTACTTCATCTAAGGTTTCATTAGCTATCATGGTATGTCCACAACAAGGCAACATTTGCTCCCCTATTGTAGGAAGATGATCTCTAGATAATGTTCTTAACATTCTAAGAGCTGCAGCACTTACTGTACAGGAATAATCAATTATTTCTTCCCCTATTGTTACTACAATATCTCCATGAAGACATAAATCTTCTGGATCATCATCTTTCCCATCTATCCAGTATAGTTTCTCTACATCTATTTTAAAATTTTTACAATCTACAAATACATCATCATAAAACTCTTTCCATACATCTATTAAATATTCTTTTTTGGGGCCAAATAAGTACAGTCCTCTATCATCATATAGATGGAATATACATCCTGTATCCATGTCTATAATAAATATGGATGAAATTAAATCTAGTTTTCCACTTATATCTGATAAAACTATTTCTTTAAATAATTTTCCTATATCTATCTTTTCTACTTGGTAGATTCTCCTATTGCATGTATAGATATCATCATCCTCAGGAAATTTCTAATCCAATTTATAATTATCATATTGAATTATACCTTTCAAAGTACCTTTCACAAACCTCTTTTCTCTTGTTCTATGGCTACTATATATGTCATCATAAATAATTAATAAACTATTGCTAAATTTCATAGAATTAAATACTTCTATTGCTTTTTCAGTGCATTCTTTTACATAATTCTCGTTTAAACTCCTATCTTCTGAATACTGATATTTCCTGCATAAATCCACGTGTAGCATATATTTATGTCTTAACTGAAATAAAACTTTGTCCTCTGTATTATATTGCTTTAATATATTTATTAATAATTTTTTCGGATTATTTTTAATTTCCATATGATCACCTTTATCAAAAAACCTTTTTATATGTTTATAATATTCTGCTATAATCTTCGTTTACTACTTCTTTCCATGAACCTGGAAAATTCTCATATATAGCTTTTATCTCATGTAATTCCTTCTTATATCTATCTATTACTATCAACTCCTATTTACCATATTATTAGAAATTATCTAAATAATACGGTAGTCTTTCCTCTATACCACATCCATCTAACGAAAACCAAGTTATCTCATTAATTATTTCACATAAACTTTTACCATGGAATACCTTGGCATTTAGAAGATCTTCTAATTTATCGTAGTCATATGCCTCTGACCCATCGGGTATTAATCCAAACCAGTATACTTCTTTACTATAAGTATCTGGCATTTTCCCAAGCCAACAATCTTCATACTCTGGGTCATTATCTATGCAAAAATTCATTTCAATACATGAACTATATTTTACTACATTACTATTTAGCACTTTTATTAAATCCTGTAATTTTATCTTTTCCAATTATCTCATCCATTACAATCTCTTATTTAATTCTATTAATACACAAAGTGCATTGTCAAAGATTTCTATAAAGCAAATAAGTCCAAAGATTTTCATTAGCATAGGATTGGGGCTATGTGACCCAAATACAAGGATCCCTAACACAGTAACTGATATTAATGTAATGATTAGGAATATAAAATTTAATTTATTGGCCATATCATTCCCCCTCCCAAACAAATACATTATTATGACTTTTATTTCGCTTAAATCTACTAACTTGCACTATTCGTCCGTTTAAGATCTAATTATTTCTATTTTTCACCTTCTAATTTTGATAATAATACATCATATTACAGTAGAGTTGATTCATATATTATTAGATTATTCTCATATACTTTACAACTACCAGTAAATCTTGAACCCTTTCCTTCTTCTAGATCCATTATATAATAAATATCAAAGTAATTTTCTTCCTCATCTTCATACCATCCCGAAGCAATAATGTATCTATCCTTAATAAATTCAAAAAAGCTATATGTCCCCCTATGGCCTTCTTGAAATTTATTATAGCTAAAATCTACATTATAATCACAATTATAATGTCCTTTTATTATTGTAATTATATTATTACCTTTTTCTTCATTGTATTCTTCATAAATCCTACAAGTTTCAGAAAAATTATCATACATTATCCTTCCTTTAATCATGGAGTGATCAATTTCTTTTACTATTATAGGTTCTAAATTATCTTTATCCATTTTTATTATTTTCTCTTTTTGTGTTTTGAAATCCTTATCCCTATAGTAAATATAATTTTCATCACTATAGAAATACCTTATCCATCCATCTAAATCTTTCTTATTTATTATTTTAAAAGGTATATTTTCTTCCCCTGATTTTATACTGTTAATAAATTCATCTACTTTTATAAAATATAAAGCCTCAGAATCTATTTCACTTTTATCTAGTTCCCCATCCAGAGCATATTCATAAAGCTCTTCGTACTCCCAGTCATCCATATATGTTT
>DATGTQ010000157.1 GCA_035301805.1 Tissierellales bacterium | reverse complement strand
AAGAAAATATTAGTAAGAAAAATTATGAAATGGTGAAGGAAAAAGCTCAAAAGCTATCGGAGCTTTTTAAAAATACTCTATTTGTTGATAGCTATGAGTTTAATAAGGAACTAGAAAAGTCATCTATAACTGAAAACTTATTTCAAAATGCTATAGTTGTTATTTTAATCTTAATAACTGGATTAAGTATATATAACAATATTAACTATAATTTAATATCAAGAATAAGGGAACATGGCATTATGAAAGCCATAGGGCTTACAAAAAAACAGTTTAGAAAGATGATAAGATTTGAAGGACTAATGTATGGAACTATATCAGGTATATTTTCCTGTATAGTAGCACTTATAGTTGAAATAGGGATGTTTGTTTATGAAATATATATATTCCCATTGTATTTATTGCCAATACCAACATACGTAAAAAGTTTTTTTATAGATTGGAAACCTTTTTTAATAGTAATAATTATAAATTTAGTTTTAAACTATATAGCTACAATAGGACCTAGAAGACAAGTGGATAAAATTGAAATAACTGAGGCTATAAGAGCTGTAGAATAAGATAAAAAAGCTCCTTATTTGCTCTTTAATTATGTAAACTCATATTAAAGATGCAATAAGGAGCTTTTTATTTTAGGGAAAAAGGAAAACTAATAGTATTTTGTTAGCATGACAAAATTGTAAGAAAAAATAAATGGTTTTGTAATATTTATATGCTATTATTTTTACATGATAATTAAAAAGGCTGTAAATAAATTATAGAAAGGGACTTAATTATGAAAAAATCAAAATACAATGTTTTAATAATAGCATTAATTGCACTAGCATTTATTTTTATTAAAAAAGAAATAGTAACAGGAACTGTAAGCTTAAGTGATACAAATCAATTAATACCTATACTTATGTATCATCATATTGTAGAAGAAGGTGAGGAAACTAATAAGATAACAGTAACTAATAAAAGATTTAAAGAGGATATGGAATACTTAAAAAATGAAGGATATAATACTATATCTTTTAAAGAATTGATTGAATTTGAAGAGGGTAAAGGAGATCTTCCGGACAAGCCTATAATAGTTACTTTTGATGATGGTTATGAAAATAATTATAAATATGCTTATCCTATATTAAAGAAAGATAATATGAAAGCTACTATATTTATATTAGGTGCTAGAATGGGAATAACTAATTATAATAGGGATTCTAAATATTCATATATGTCATGGGAACAAGCTAAAGAAATGCAAGAAAGTGGAGTTATAGAAATACAGCCTCATTCTTACGATCTTCACTATTATAAGGAGAGTTCTAAACATGGACATGGAGTATTGCCTATGAAAAAAGAGACTAAAGAAGAACATTATAATAGATTTTTAGAAGATACGGAAAAAGTAATGAAACTTATTAAAGATAAAGTGGGTAGTGAAAGCTATGTTTTTGCATATCCCTATGGAGATTATAATGAGACAAATGAAGAAGTTCTTAAAGATTTGAATTTTAAGGTTACCCTAACTACTAGAAGTGAATATGCAGATATATCTAATGGATTATACGGACTTAAAAGAATAAACGTACCTAGCCATAAAAAATTAAAAGAATTACTTATTAATTAATATATAGCTTCTATAAGAGAAAATCGTCCCATATATGATATAATATCTATAATAAAACAAAAGATGGGGTGATAAAATGACCCAAGAAGAATTTCAAAAGACTGTACTGAACGAATTAAAAGGACTAAGGGAAGATGTGACTGGATTAAAGGAAGGCGTAGGTGGATTAAAGGGAGACGTAGGTGGATTAAAAGAGGATGTAGCTGGATTAAAGGGAGATGTAAGGGCTCTTAAAGAGGAGCAAAAGCAGCTGATTAGTAGGGTAGGCGCCTTGGAAAAAGGCCAGAAAGAACTGACAAGTAAAGTAGGTGCCTTGGAAAAAGGCCAGAAAGAACTGACAAGAAAAGTAGACATAATGGACAAAAAAATAGATATAATATATGATCAAATAGCTTGTTTAACTGAGTTTAAAGAAAAGATTACTAAGGATATTGAAACTAACAAAGCAGACAATGAGGTATTAAAAGAAATGGTAGCTAGACATGAAATAGAAATTAAATCTTTAGAAAAAAGGATAGGTTAAATTAAGAGGACTCTTTAAAGAGTCCTCTTAATTTAGATTTTGTATAGCAATGCCTAGTGCTCCTGGTCCAGTATGAACTCCTAATGCTGGGCTTATTTGCCCTTCAGTATATATATTACAATAAGGAAGTTTAGACATTAATTCTGATTTTATTTCCATAGCCTCTTTTTCAGCATTACTATGGATAATT
>DATGTQ010000156.1 GCA_035301805.1 Tissierellales bacterium | reverse complement strand
TGTTAATATAACAGGAGGTCATATGTTGATATATAATAAAATTTCAAAGGAAAAAGTATTAATTGTAGGAGTAGAATTAATAGATGATCCTATAGATATTGATAGTTCTATGGAAGAGTTAAGTGAATTAGTAAAGGCGGCTTATGGAGAAGTAGTGGCTCAAATTGTTCAGAAAAGAGCTACTATAGATTCAGCTTTTTTTATAGGAAAAGGGAAGGTGGAGGAAATATCTAGTTATTGTAATAAACTAGATATTGACACAGTAGTGTTTAATGATGAATTATCAGGAGCACAGTTGAGGAACTTAGAAGATATTATAAATAGAAAGATAGTAGATAGAACTAATTTAATACTGGATATTTTTGCTAATAGAGCTACTACAAAAGAAGGTAAATTACAAGTTAAATTAGCACAATTAAATTATAGATTACCTAGGCTTGTAGGTTTTAGAGATTACCTTTCAAGAGAAGGTGGCGGTATTGGAACTAGGGGACCAGGAGAACAAAAATTAGAAACAGATAGACGTCATATATTAAGGGAAATTAATAATATTGAAAAAGAATTAAAAAGTATTGAAAAAAGAAGAGAAGTAACAAGAAAGAGAAGATTAAATTCAAAATTACCAATGGTTGCCCTTGTTGGTTATACTAATGCTGGAAAGTCAACTTTACTAAATAAAATAATTGAAAAAAATGAAGATTATGATGTTAAGAAAAGAGTTTTTGTATATGATATGCTATTTGCTACACTAGATACGGCTTTTCGCAGAGGAACATTACCTAATGGGCAAGATTTTTTAATTACCGATACAGTTGGATTTGTTAGTAAGTTGCCTACTAATTTAATAGAGGCTTTTAAAGGTACCTTAGAGGAAGTACAATATGCTGATGTAATACTTCACGTAGTAGATGCATCTAATAAAGACTTAGATATACAATTAAAGACTACCTACAATATATTAAAAGAATTAGAAGTATTAAATAAACCTATAATAACAGTATTTAATAAAATTGATAAAGTAAATATAGACGGTATATTTTATGAAAATAATTATATCGATAATAAAGTATTTATTTCTGCAACTAAAAATAAGAATTTAGAAGAATTATTAGAAATGATAGAAAAACTATTACCACAAAAATTTACTGAAGTTACCTTACAAATACCCTATGACAAACAAGATATTTTAGCCTATATATGTGATAACTACGATGTAGAAAAACTAGAGTATTTAGAGTATGGAAGTTTAATAAAAGTAAGTTTAAACCAAATAGATTATGAAAGATATAAGGCATTTGAGAAAATTAGGTGATATTATGAATAGTAAAATTTCTTGGAATAATATTAAAAATTTAAAAGAACATTATATAACCTATTTGCTATATAAGGAAGGAAAATCTATAGATACCATTTCTATTATTAGAAGATTAGACAAAAAACAAGTAGAAAATCATATTATAAAAACTAAAATAGAACTAAATACTAGGAGAAAAAAGAAACCGGATAAATTAATCAGTATAATAAGTATGTCTAAAGATAGAAGAGTTAGATATTTAGAAAAGATCAGTGAAAAAGACAAAGACGATTTAGCTGCTGAAATTTATAAGCGATATGTATCTTTCAAAAATTATGAAGATAGAATGATACTTATATGGCTTATAGGAGAACTTAGAAATGAAAAATTACTTCCACTTTTAAGAATGGAACTGTCCAGTAATAATGGTAATTTAAGAAGGCTATCCTGTTCTGCGTTGGGTAAAATAGGCAATAAGGATACTAAGGAATGGTTAGAAAATGTTTTAAACGATAGTAATGCCCAGGTAAGACAATATTCAGCAAAAGCTTTAGGGAATATAGGGGATGAAGAATCTATTAAACTTTTAGAACCTTTGTTAGAAGATGAAAAGTCTTATGTAAGAAGGGATGCAAAGGTTTCCATAGAAAAAATAAAAAAACTTTAAAAAGTGGGTTATATTTTATTTCTTAGCATATAATAAATAATGAAAGATAAAGATTTAATATTCCATTGCAATAATTCTGAAAATAGGGTATTATAAAAATAAGAAAATAAAAGGAGGCGATAGGACTAATGATTGTGAGAAATTGTGCAGGTGGAGTTGTGTTCCGAGAGGATAAAGTATTTATACTAAAAAATGATAAAGAACAATGGGTGTTACCTAAGGGAAAAATTCGTAATGGTTTACTTCCTACTGAAACGGCTATTAGTCGTGTAGAGTTTGAGACTGGTGTAAAGGCCAATATTGTTTCAACAGCGGGGGAAACTAGTTACGAATTTTTTTCTTTATCTAGAGAACAACCAGTTTATAATATGGTGACCTGGTATATCATGGAAGCTGAAGACGATAAATTTAAAGTTAATAAAGAAGAAGGATTTAGGGATGGCGGTTTCTTTTCGGTAGAAAAAGCTATAGAAATGATATCTCATAATCAAGATAAATCCCTTGTAAACCTATCTTATAAAAAATATATAGATTTGAAAGAAGACTTTGATACAAATAGGGCTTATGCATAAAAGGGTAAATACATACCCTTTTATTTTTTTTATTTACAAACAATGTTATAATAGCTATAAGACATGTTGTATGGAGGTTTTAAAATGGAGAATAGCTATAAAACTGTATATAAAGATGGAAAAGATGAAATTTCTATTAAGAAATCTAGGTTTATAGGATATGGAGCCCCTATTTCTAATGAAGATGAAGCTTTAAAATTTATTGAAAAAATTAAATCTATACATAGGGATGCTACTCATAATGTTTATGCCTATGTTTTAGGAAAGGATAGTAATATACAAAGATTTAGTGATGACGGTGAACCTGGTGGTACAGCAGGTATTCCAGCTTTAGAAGTGCTAAAAAAAGAAGACCTTAGAAATGTTGTTGTTGTAGTAACAAGATATTTTGGAGGAACAAAACTTGGTGTTGGTGGACTTATTAGAGCCTATACAAAGGGAGCAAAAATAGGAATTAATGCAAGTATGATTATTGAAAAAGTTCTTCATACTAAATTAAAACTTAGAATTGACTACACATTATATGGGATTCTAGAAAATTATCTATTAAATAAAGAAATTATTATAGAAAATATAGTTTATGATGATGCTGTCAAAATAACAGTATTTATAAGAAAAGATGAGGAGGATAGTTTT
>DATGTQ010000155.1 GCA_035301805.1 Tissierellales bacterium | reverse complement strand
TAATTGATTAGATTTTTTATTTAACTCTTCATAACTTACAGCTTCATCTTCATATACTAAGGCTGTTTTATTAGGATATTTATTAACTATTTCTTCAAATATTTCTTTAACATTAAGGTCATTATTATAATTTATTTCAGGATTATTAAAGACTTTAGTAATTTTATATCTTTCCCCAGAAGGTAGTATATCTATATCAGATATAGCTAAATCTGGGTTATTATAAGCGGTAATTAATTCCTTTGCTATATACACTAGTCTATGGTGCATTCTTTCAATATCATCTTCATTAAATAAAGAAATTCTATAATCGTAATCAAAATCTAATGTTTTGTCCCTTGATCTATCACTTACGTGTACAGTCAATGGAATGTTTTGATTATTGCTATTTAGCCATTCTAGATCTCCAAAAACAGATGAAATTTCAGTATCATAGCTAGCATTTTGGAATGAATATCCTATTTCTAGTAAATCTATATCTTTCTTTAATTCCATATTAGCATAATTAAGAATATCATTATAGGAATAATCCGAATGTTTAAAGAGGCTCATCTGCTGACCTTTAATATAGGAAAGGAACTCTTTAGCATTCATATCCTTATTTACATTAACTAATAAAGGCAATAAATGAACGAATTCTCCAAATATTTTTCTTTCCCTTCTTTTTCTACCTAAAAAAGCAACCCCCATGGATATTGAATCTGAGTGTTCTTCATAAGTTTTAAGCAAAGTTAAAGAACTTAGAAATAATACTGGTAATGTAACTCCACAGTTCTTGGCCCCTTTTATTATTAATTCACTTTCTTCCATATTCAAAGTAAAAGAATTTCTTTCACTGACTAATTCTTCAGTAGAGGAAATCTTAGGATATTGATTAATACCACTATAATTTTCTAAAGCCTTATGCCAATACCTTTCATTTCTTTCCATTCTAACTGGATTCTTCTTTTCCTCGAAAATGTTTTTAAGGTAGTCCTCAAAGGATTCATTAGAATCCTTATGAGTTTCCCTTCCTAAAATATATTGACATAATTTCCTGGAAAATATCTCTGCTAATGACCAGGCATCTGATATGGAATGATGCATAAAAAGCCCAAAAGCCATTTTGCTACTTGGTTTCCTAATTACATAGATATCATAAAGTTTTTCATCCTTTTTAAAATAACATTTACTCATATGTTTATTTTTAAATTCTTCATACTCTTGTTCTTTAGATGAAAAATCTAGTTGGGGAAAGTCTTCATATTTAAAACTTTCAAACTTTTGATATAAAGTATTGTCTTTTTCAAAATACCTTACTTGAAATGCATCTATATCCCTTACTACATTATTTAACATTTCATTTATCTCACTATAAGAATATTGGATCTTAAAATCTGCAATAATCCCCAAAGTATTAATGCTAGTGTTCTCAAATATCTTTTCAATATCTATAATTTGCTTTTGTTTTTCTGTTAACTTATACATCTTTTACCTCACTTTCTAGGTTTAAATTTCTACTTAACTACTTATACTTTCCTTAGGTCTTAGGCTACCAATATCCCCATATATTACCATTTCATCTATAGCATCTAAGATTTCTTTTTCTCTATTCATAAATCCTGTTGCTGTTATTATTACACCCTCATCTGCAAACTGACATCTTACACTTGCTGGCACTTTAGAACCTATAATTGACCCCATTACTTTTCTTATATTTGAATCTAAAGTTCTTTCAGCTGTAATACCTGAATCGTCACCATAATTGGTTACAGCATTTATACTGGGTATCTTCCTACCAATAGTACTCAATAATTTTTGTTGCTCCTTACTTAAATCCTTTACACCTAGACAATCTTCCGGTGAATTAGCAAGAAGTTCATTAATTCTTACATGCCTATCTGTATCCTTAGTATCCATTACAAAAAGTTTAGGTTCTTGGAAAAGTCCTAAAGTTCTTCTATTATTAGAATCCCTACCATGATGTAATATAATTACTGGTATCTTATTTACTGATTTCATGGCAGGTTCTTGGGTAATTATAGATTCAAGTAATTTAAGCATAGTCGAAAGTTGGCTAGTCATTACTTCACTATTTACAATACCTTCATTATATTTCTTTTTAAATACAGTCATCTTACTTCTGTTTTTATAAAACAATTCCATATTATTGGCAGCTTCAACAAATTTATTAAAACTTGTATTTTTAAATTCATCTCCTGTAGTGGCATTTCTTATAACCTGGGAATACTCATGTGCCTCTTCTTCTTTCTCATATAATTTAGGTTCTTTTAGTAATTGATTTAACCTTCGCTCAAAAATGGATGAAGAAGTCATATCCCAAATAGCATGGTGAATAAATATATAAACCACATACTTATTTTTAGATACTTTTATTATGCAAATTTTATTAAGTAAAGGTCCTTCTAATAGCTTATTTGTATCTAATCCAATCTTTTCAACCATAGAATATACCTGGTTCTCTCTTTCATTTTTATTATTACTATTGTCACTAATATCTATTATTGGAATCTTGTGTTCCATTGATGGCTCATATTCAATTAATATGTTTTCATCTTTTAAATATTGGGTTCTTAATACAGATTGTTCAGATATAATTCTTAAAATTGCCTTTCTAACTTCCTCAATAGTATATTGTCCCTCTATTTCAAAACGTCCACTAGAACCTCCTCCAATAGTATCATCTAAAAATACTTGCTGGGAAAAAGTTGGTTTATATTTGTGTATAGATTCTTCTTCCACTATCCTTTCACCATAGTGCTTTATTTCTTCAAGAAATACTTTATGAATATCTTTAATATTTTCCGTCCCTGTATCTAAAAGCAATATATTTTTCTTTTCATACTTTAAACATTCTTTGGAAACTCTCACTAAGGCTTCTAAATAATATTTAGCTAATTTATTCATCATGTTCTTAGAAAACTTTGATTCATCAAATTCTATGTAGAAATTAAGCTTATTATTTTTATAAAAACTATAGAATGCTATTTTTTCGTAAATATGATTATTTTCTAATATTTCTTCATTTTTAATATCCTGAGAATAATTAAGTTTTATATTTTTCTGTTCTAATTCAGTTTTATCAAAACCATGAAACAGAACAGTAGGCTGTAATTTTTCCTTTAAATGACTATGATCCAAAGATAACCATCCATAGCTAATACCATTGTTAGGAATATAATCTAAATCCCGTTTAATATCACATAATATTTCAACTTGATTTTCTCCATAAGTTGGTAGAACCATTGGATATTCAAATTCATAAGTTCCAATTCCATTTAAGTCTTCTAAAGTTTCACTCCTATCTCTCCCCTTATCTACATAGGTAACAGATACACTTCTTTGTCTTGTAAGCTTTTTAGTTGCAATAGCAAAAGCTCCCAATAAAACTTTATTAATATCCATACCTAATATGCTTTCAGATAAATTAAGTAATATTTTAGTTTCTTTTTCAGTAATAGAAAACTCCATTCCATAAAAAATACTGTCTTCATCATCTTTATCTGGCTCTAACTTACTACCTGCTGCTCTTTTAGAAATTTGAGACCAATAATCTAACTGAGACAACATATTTTTATCATTCTTGGTTCTTTCTAAAGTTTTAATATAGTTTAAATAGGAAATATTTTCTTTCATATTTAAATTCTTTTTGCCTTTACATAAAAGTTGATAGTTTTTCTCAATTTCCTGTGCTACAATTTTCAATGACCAAGAATCAAGAATTAATTTATGACCACAAAGGAAAAAATAATCCTTGGTTTTAGTCCTTATAAGACCTACTTTAAATAATGAGCCTTGCATATTCATAATAGATGTTTGTATTCTCTTGCAAAGATTTATTATTTGTTCCTTAAGCCTGTCATCTTCCTCATACCTACGTAAATCATATATAGGAAGATTATAATTAGATTTATTTATAATTTTTAGTTCTCTATTTTCATACTTTACTCTTAACATAGGATGAACTCTGATGACACTATTTAAAGCATCAACAATGGATTCATTAATTTCTTTATATTCTAAAAGTAGTATATGGCATAAGTTTTTTGTATCTTTTAAATTATTAGAGATAAATTCCCTTAGAAGAGGATTCATTGGAACTTTATCTATTTTCTCATATTCTTTATTAGCCTTTTCCTTGTGCTTTTCATCTATTAAAAACTGTGCTAGTTCTATAACAGTGCCTTTTTTCATTAAATCTTTAATTGATATATTATAACCTTGATTTTTGCAAAGCGTTGTAAACCTTATGGCTTTAATAGAATCTCCACCTAGTTCAAAGAAATTATCTTTAATACTCACTTTTTCAACACTAAGTACTTTAGAAAAAATATTACATAATCTTTCTTCTATAGAGTTCCTTGGTGGTATATATTCATCTTCCCTTATGTGTTCAATTTCAGGTAAAGCTTTTTTATCAATTTTCCCATTTTCAGTTAAAGGTATTTCATCTATATCCATAATATAAGGTGGAACCATGTACTCTGGTAGTTCTTGTTTTAGCTTTTCTTTTAACTTAAATATATCTAGCTCCTGCCCTTCTTCTATTACTATATAGGCAAAGAGAGCTTTATCATCTTCTCCAATTTCCTTTGCTATAACTACTGATTCTTTTATTCCTTCTTGT
>DATGTQ010000154.1 GCA_035301805.1 Tissierellales bacterium | reverse complement strand
AAAGAGGATAGCAAGCATACTATCCTCTAAAATGTCTTCGTTTCTTGATGTTTCTAAGTTATATTTAATATTTTACAAGAAAGTAGCAATTTAATGACTAAATGAGAAATTTAAACTGGACTTTTTCAGTGGTCTCGGACCGTCCCTACTGACTCACTTTTTTGGAATAAAGAAGAAAAAAGGGGGAAAGAGCCCTGCTTTTACAAGGCTCTTTCCAGATTGTTAATGTGTTTATCTATATTTATTGTAGGGTTTGCAATTTTGGTTTAAATGCCTTAAGTAATTCGTTTCCATTGTGTATCTAGATATACATGATTCCAGTGAAGTATACAATGTTTTATTTTTGGGAAACTAAGTTTCATAATTTTTCCCTCCTTCACTTATGGATTTAGAAAAAATCTTCTTATTATATATGTATCCAAAAGAGTAGATGATAAACATTGCCAACACCTATTATTGGATTATTAGAAAAATATGGGTTGAAAGAGAGAGTAGATTACCTTATTAGTAATATAAAAGCAGCAACTACAGGTAAAATCCTTTTAATCTATATGGTAATTAGAACCTTAGCATCTGTATTGTCTTTAAGGATTGGTGGGCATGTAGAATTTATAAGGCCACTTATTTATCCAATGGCAGAAGGGGTAGCTGTAAATAAATATGGAGAGATTCCAGAGAAAGAGGTAGAGAGCATAAAAGTTTTATCTTCAGCAACGGAGAATTTTGTAAACTTTTATGGGTAAAATGTGTTTATTGCAGCAGAATGAGTACTGCTAATAGTAGGAACTTTAAATGAGCCAATATTCGAAGATGGAGAAAATGCTTATTTTGCAAAACTTCCTATAAAGGCTATGGTAAAAAATATTAGAGAAGGTGGGATACCTGCTAGTGTATCAAATACGGCTGGTACTTATGTATGTAACCACATAATGTATGGATTACTATATTTAATAGATAAAAAGTATCCAGATATAAAGGGTGGGTTTATTCATGTACCTTTCCTGCCAGAGCAAGTTGTTGATAAAAAGGAAGTAGCAAGTATGAATTTAGATGATATAGTTAAGGCTTTGGCTTTAGCTATTGAAGGAGCAATAGAAAATAAGAAGGATATAAAAACACTAGAAGGGAAAACTCATTAAACAAAAGTAGAGGATAATTTTAAAAATTATCCTCTACTTTTGTTTAATAGGTTATTGTACTATATTTATAAATTCTTCCATAGTTGTTTCTGGTACTATTTCAAATCGGGGCAGTTCATATTTATTTAACCCTGGTGTTACGTATCCTTGTTTTACTGTAAAAGCCATTTCGTGATTTGTTTCCCTTAGATATTCAATAGTAGTATTATTATAAGAGCCAAAGGGATAGGCAATATATTTTGCATCTAATAATTCCATATTCTTTGAGATGTCTTCAACAATAACGTTTTTATCAGAAGTTATAATTAATGGTTTTTTATTTTTATTTTCATCATGTTTGTGCAGTGAATAAGTATGACTTTCAAAATTAAAAACATCCTTATACTTTGGCATTTCATTAATATTAATATATTGTACAGTTTTAGGGTCAAAAGACTGTTGTGGACTTTCGGCTGCGCTGCCTATTACAAAAATAGTACCATGTAGATTATATTGTTTCATTATAGGATATCCATAGACAATATTACTTAAGAATCCGTCATCAAATGTAATAACTACTGTTTTTTTTGGAAGCTCTATTTCACCATCAATGAATTGTCTTAATTCATCTAAAGTTGCTACATAATAGCCATTATCATGTAAGTATTTCATTTGTTTATCAAAGGTTTCTACAGATAAAACAATTTTATTGTTTATCCAATTATATTTTTCTATATCTTCAGCTATTAATAAGTGGTGATATAATAGTACAGGTATTTTATTTGCTTCTTCTTTAGGTACAACCTTAGTTCCTATGTTATGAAAAGAATCTTCATCATCCTCTTCCTTAGTAGGCGAATGGGAAATAGGCGAAGGAGGTGTTTTATTAGATTTAGAACATGAGACATTTATAATACATAATAAAAAAGCTAATAATATAGTTATTGGTAGATGTTGTTTTTTCACAAAATCTCTCCTTGTTATATAAGCTATAAATATAATGTAGACATATATATTTTAATTAATATATTATTATTTATTCATACAAAGATAAAAATCCTCAAAGAATAATTTTCTTAAGCTTTTAATGAGAGGGAAGATTTATACCATTTTCTTCTAATTTTTCACTTAAGGAATATATTTTGTGATTATCTCTTCCTATAGTAGTTTTTGATGTAATAAGAGAGTTAAGAATGGCTTCTTCTGTGGCTTCTTTCGTTCCCTGAAATATTTCGTCTATTTTATTTTCATTTATTGACTTAATTTGTATGATGTCTTCTTTTTCATAATGATTAATTATATTTGCCGTAGAAAATCCTATAACTATTTCTCCACTACCAGAGCTAGTGAAACTTCCTGTTTTTGAAATCCCAGGATATACTCTTTTTATAACTCTGTTTAATTGCCTGTGAGATAAAGGGATATCTGTGGCTAAAACAATAATTATTGAACCTTTATTTTGGATAGTAGAATGATTTTCCATTTCCTTTTTTATTTTTTTTCCTAATTTTTCTCCATCAATTAAAAGATCTTCTAATTTACCAAAGTTAGTTAATACTAAAACTCCTACTATGTATTCTTTATTATCAAGAAAAACTTTTCGAGATGCAGTTCCTATTCCACCTTTTAGTCCATAGCAAACCATTCCAGTTCCAGCACCTACTGATCCTTCTTCAAAGGTTTTATCAGCTGTGTTAATAGCTTGGAAAATATGTTCTTTTTCTATTGCTATATTTCTGATATTATTTAAATAGCCATCATTACATTCACATACTACAGGATTTATGGTACCAGTGTCTTTGCCAATATCTTCATTATATTTTAGCATGTATCGAACTAAACTGTCTGCAGCTATTCCTGCACTTAAGGTGTTAGTTAAAATAATTGGAGTTTCAATAGTACCTAATTCATCTATTTGTACTAGCCCAATAGATTTTCCAAAACCATTTATTACATGGGTGGCCCCAATTATTTTCTTTTTAAAAAGATTTCCTTTATGAGGAAGGATGGCCGTAACACCAGTTTTAGTTTCACCATTGTTTAAAGTAATTTGACCTACATGTACTTCTTTCACATCAGTTATGGAGTTATTTATTCCTGTTTCCATTTCACCGATGGTTATTCCATAATCTCTAATGCGTTTTTGTTTTTTCAAAGTAAACTCACCTCAAGATAATTATACCAGCAAAAAAATAAAAAAGAACCCTACTTTTTAAAAGTAGGGTCAATATGTATGCAGAAAGGGATTTTGACTATTAATTTTAGATTATCGTAGGCCATACGGCCTTACAATAATATTATACAAGAGTTTTTGACAAATGTCCATAACTCTGACAAAAAAGATACAAATAAGTTGTTAAATTTGTTATCGTATTTTCAGTCAATCGGTTTCTCTATGAAATCCTATATATCTAGTTATAAAAGAACCAATAAACTTTAGAAGTAAAAAAATGATCCTGTAGAATTAATAATTACTTTTTCTACAGTAGATAATAAAAGGCATCTAGAAGAACTTTTTCAATTAATGGATCTTCTGATGAACAAAGAAGCTGCAGAAAAGATACCCAAAGCTAAGAAAAGGGAAAAGTTATTGAAATTTTAAAATGAGAAAAAGGAAGGATTTTTTCTCACTTTTTAGTTGACAAATATGAAAACTAGGTATATTATTTATCTAAGGATTTGTTTACTGTATAAATAAATATTAAGGAGATTTATATGACTAAAAGGGAAGAAGAAATATTAGGGATTATAAAGAAAAATCCAATGGCAAGTCAACGGGAAATAGCAGATAAGTTAAATATAACTCGTTCCTCTGTAGGCGTTCATATTACCAACTTAATGAAAAAGGGTTATATTGTAGGGAAAGGCTATATAGTAAAGGAAGAACCGTATATAACTATAATAGGAGGAGCCAATGTAGATATTGTAGGTTTTCCCTATGAAAACTTAAAGATGAAAGACTCAAATCCAGGTAAAACTAATATATCCTTAGGTGGAGTTAGTCGAAATATTGGAGAAAATTTAGCAAGATTGGGTATTGATACAAAACTTATAACTACTATTGGGAATGATAATTATGGAAGATTAATTATAGATGAGGGAATGAAAGTAGGCTTAAATATGTCAGATTCTCTAATATTACAGGATTATTCTACTTCTACTTATTTATCTATATTAGATGAAAATGGTGATATGGAAGTAGCTCTTTCATCTATGGATATCTTGGAAAAAATCAGTATTTCTTTTATTGAAGAGAAGAAAGATATAATAGAAAACTCTAGGCTATGTGTTGTGGATACTAATTTGCCAGGGAAAACTCTAGAACATATGGTGACTAATTTTAAATCTAATTATTTTTTAGATACTGTGTCGACAACAAAGGCTGAGAAAGTCAAGGATTTTATTGGGTACTTCCATACAATTACTCCGAATAAAATAGAAGCTGAAATATTGTCTGGCATAAAAATCAATAAGGAAGATGATTTAAAATTAGTAGCAAAACATTTTATTGAGAAAGGAGTAAAAAGAGTAATAATTTCCCTTGGGGAAAAAGGAATATTTTATTTTGATGGAGATACTGAAGTAAGGATGATATCACCAAAAGCCAATGTAGTTAATACAACAGGAGCTGGTGATGCTTTTATGGCAGGTTTAGCTTATTCCTATTTCAATGATTTTGATATAAAAGAAACTTTAAAATTTGGAATAGCAATGTCTATTATGACTTTGGAAGATAGTAGGACTATAAATCCAAATATTTCAGTAGAAAAAATAAATAAAAAGATAAAGGAGATAGAAATATGTTAGATGAATATATAGTTATAAAGGATGAAGTAAAAGAGGCATTAGAAGATAATAAGCCGGTAGTAGCTTTGGAGTCTACAATAATTGCCCATGGGATGCCTTATCCTGAAAATATAAAAGTGGCTTTAGAAGTAGAAAATATAGTTAGAAAAAATGGTGCAGTACCTGCCACTATTGCAGTACTAGATGGAAAGTTAAAAGTGGGACTTAGTAAAGAAGAAATAGAATACTTAGGTAAAGGTGATAATATCTATAAAGTGAGTAGAAGAGATCTACCTTTCGTTGTAGCAAATAAATTGGATGGGGCCACTACAGTAGCTGCTACTATGATCATATCGGAAATGGTAGGGATAAAAGTCTTTGTAACCGGTGGTATAGGAGGTGTTCATAAAGGGGCTAATGAAACCTTTGACATATCGGCAGATCTTCAAGAATTAGCTAATACCAATGTGGCTGTAGTATGTGCAGGAGCAAAATCAATATTGGATATAGGCCTTACTTTAGAGTATCTTGAAACTTTTGGCATACCGGTTCTAGGATTTAAAACTGAAGAATTCCCTGCATTTTTTACAAGGAAGAGTGGTTTTAATGTAGATTTTAAGATTAATAATAAAGAAGAATTAGGAAAGTTTATAAAGGTTAAATGGGAGTTAGGATTAAAAGGTGGAGTAGTAATTGGAAATCCAATACCTGAAGAAGATGAAATGGATTTTGATGAAATAAATAAGGCTATTAATGATGCCCTTAAGGAAGCCGAAGAGAAAGGAATAGAGGGTAAAAAAGTAACTCCTTTCCTTCTAGATAAAGTGAAAGAAAAAACTGGTGGAGACAGTTTAGAATCAAATATAAAATTAGTATATAATAATGCTAAGTTAGGTGCTAAGTTAGCAACTGAATTAATAGGCTAAATAAAAAACTGGCAGATTGAGTGATAAATCTGCCAGTTTTTTTATTGTTTAAGAAGGTATGCTTTTTAGGTAATGAAAAGCTGATATTGTCCACTGGGCACTCTTACTAGAAACTTTTATTTATGTATTTTTGCTAAAAATAATATAGATAAAACTTATAAAAAAAGGATTAGTATAAATAAAAACTATTGTTATTTTTATTACACAAATGGTATAGTAAAGTCTGGGTAAAAAGATATATTAGGAGGAATGAAAATGAAAATTGCATACGTTATTAATTCGGACAATTGCAGACAAATTTTAAGGGATATGATTGTACCACAAATGGAGGCAGGAAATCATGGTGCAGAAGTTGTAGGGATGTTCTTTGTCTTTGACAATACTTATTTACTATTAGACAATACAGATCTTGGGAAAAGATTACAAAAGCTTCATGAGAAAACAGGAATGATAATAC
>DATGTQ010000153.1 GCA_035301805.1 Tissierellales bacterium | reverse complement strand
GGGGGGTTTTTACTATACATTTATCCATAATTTTAGCAAATCTGTTAATTTTTATAATATGCTTTTCAGTGGTCTCGGACGGTCCTAAGTGACTCACTATGATTATTTAGTGTTCTTTGTTATAATATATTGTGTAGTTGTTAATATCAAAATAGGGGGGAAAGTGAATGAAGAAACTTTTAACTGGTAACGAAGCTATTGCTAGAGGCATATATGAATCAGGCTGTTTGGTAGCCAGTGCATATCCAGGAACTCCTAGTACTGAAATCCTGGAAAACGTTTCCCAATATAAAGAAATCTATTCAGAATGGGCTCCAAATGAAAAGGTTGCCTTAGAAGTAGGAAGTGGTGCTTCAATAGCAGGAGCAAGAACTGTAGTTACAATGAAACATGTTGGGTTAAATGTAGCGGCAGACCCAATGTTTACAATGGCCTATGAAGGGGTTAATGGAGGCTTAATAATAATAACTGCAGATGAACCTGGTATGCATAGTTCACAAAATGAACAAGATAATAGGTTGTATGCTCCACATGCAAAGGTAGCTATGGTAGAGCCATCGGATAGTGTAGAGTGTAAAGAATTTATAAATCATGCTTTTGAAATTAGTGAGGAATTTGATACGCCAGTATTGTTTAGGGTTACTACAAGGGTATGTCATAGTAAAGGAATAGTTGAATTATCTGAAAGAAAAGAAGTAGGTATTAAGGAATATGAAAAGAATATTAGAAAATATATAATGGTGCCAGCAAATTCAAAAGTAAAACATGTAGAAATAGAAGAAGAAAGAATTCCAAGAATGAGGGAGTATTCCAATAATACCCCATTAAATAGGATTGAATGGGGGGACAAGAGTATAGGAATTATTACTAGTGGTATTTCATATCTTCATGCAAAAGAAGTATTTGGAGAGAATGCATCTTATTTAAAAATAGGATTTAGCTACCCACTTCCAGATAAAATGATTAGAAAATTTGCAAAAGAAGTTGATAAATTATATGTGATTGAAGAAAATGAACCTTACTTAGAAAATTTTGTTAGAACTATAGGAATAGATTGTATAGGCAAAGATAAACTTCCTATATGTGGAGAGTTAAATCCAGCTATTTTAAGAGAAAATCTATTAGAAGAAGAAGAAAAGGAAACTTATGAAATAGATATAGAAACTCCATCTAGGCCACCAGCACTTTGTGCAGGCTGTCCTCATAGGGGAATATTTTATGAGGTAAGTAAATATAAAGATAGAATTATAACTACAAGTGATATTGGATGTTATACATTAGGAATGGCTCCACCATTAAATGTAGGAGATACAGTTATATGTATGGGAGCGGGTATATCTGCAGGATTAGGATTTGAAAAAGTAATAAAAATGGCTAATAGAGATCAAAAAGTATTTGGTTTCATTGGAGATTCAACATTCTTCCATTCAGGAATTACAGGGCTTATTGATGCAGTATATAATAATAGCAATATAGCTATTGTTATCCTTGATAATAGAATAACAGCAATGACTGGTCAACAAGAAAACCCGGGAACAGGAAAAACTGCTATGGGAGAACCAGCTCCAATAATTGATATAGAAAAAATAGTCCAAGCTGTAGGTATAAAAGATGAAAATATAAGGGTAGTTGATCCATATAAATTAGCAGAAACTAAAGCAGCAGTTAAAGATGCTTACGAATCTGACGATCCATTTGTAATAATAACAAAACAACCTTGTGCTTTAATTAAAGAAGTTCAAAGGTCAAGAAAAGATTTATATTGTGAAGTAAACCAAGACAAATGTACAAAATGTAAAACTTGCTTAAGAATTGGATGTCCTGCTATATTCTTTAGGGATAATGTAGTAAGTATAGATAAAAATCAATGTAATGGATGTACAGTATGCTTACAAGTGTGTCCATTTGATGCTATTGAATATCGTGGAGAGGCAGGGGATTAATATGGTTAAAAGTTTATTATTAGTAGGAGTAGGAGGTCAAGGAACAATCCTTGTATCTAAAATATTATCTCAAGGCTTATTAGAAGAAGGCTATGATGTTAAAATGTCTGAAATACATGGTATGTCTCAAAGAGGTGGTAGTGTAACTACTCAAATTAGATTTGGGGAAAAAGTTTACTCTCCTAATATAACTGAAGGCGAAGCAGATTTAATAATGGCTTTTGAAAAGGTAGAAGCTGCTAGATATATAGATCATCTTAAAAAGGATGGTATACTCGTAGTAAATAATGAAGAAATGTACCCATTACCCGTTCTATCAGGATTTGAAGAATATCCGGGAGAAGTTATAGAAAAGTTAGAAGAATCAGTAGATAATGTAAAAGTAATAGAAGCAAGAAAAACGGCAACAGAATTAGGGGAACCTAGATCCCAAAATATAGTCATGTTAGGAGCTATAGTTAAACATTTAGGGGTAGAAGACATAGACTGGATAAAACTTATAAAAGAAAATTTGCCTGAAAAGGTTCATAAAGTTAATATAGAGGCCTTTGAAAAAGGGCTATCAATGTAGTGAGTGAACCAGGACTGTCTTTTTTGATTCAGAAAGTGAATTAGTAGGTTGATAGAAGCATATTAAAAGAATGCAAGGAAAACTATAAAAAATAAGTACCCGAAAAAATGGCGAATAATAGTTATTTTTAACTATTATTCGCTATTTAATATATCTTATTTATTTTCTTTCAATAATTGGTCCTTAATATCCCATAATGGTTTAGATAGATCCACAAAATACTTATGAGGATTTTCAAAACGTAGAACTTCATCCCAAAGGGTATTTATTTGTTCGGTACAATAACTTCTAATTTTCTCAATAGATGGACTTTTATACATAGGTTCACCTTTTTCAAATATTGGAACCAATAATTTTTCTGCACGGAAATTAGTCAAAGTTTTTCTTTTCCATGTATATAATGGGTGAAATATTTCATAAGGTTTTGTATCATCTATTGGTTCATCAGCTAATGTTATTACATCTGCCATTGCCTTTCCAGAATCTCTATCAAATAGTCTGTAAACTTGCTTAAATCCAGGAGTAGTTATTTTCCCTACATTTTCGCTTACTTTTATCTTAGGTACTAATTCTCCATTTTCTTCACTAGCTACAAGCTTGTAAACACCACCAAATACCGGTTCAGATCTAGCAGTAATTAATCTTTCACCTACGCCAAAGGAATCAATTTTAGCTCCCTGATTTAAAAGATCTCTTATTACATATTCATCTAAACTACTAGAAGCTATTATAGGACAATCTTCAAATCCAGCCTCATCAAGCATCCTTCTTGCTTCTTTTGAAAGATAGCTCATATCTCCACTATCTAATCTTATACCTTTTGGTCTAAACCCTTCAGGTACGACGATTTCATTAAAAGTTTTAATAGCATTAGGTATACCAGATTTTAATACATTATAAGTATCTACTAATAGAACACAATTATCAGGATAATATTTAGCATAAGTTTTAAATGCTTCTAGTTCAGTTGGGAACATTTGAACCCAACTATGAGCCATAGTTCCTAAAGCAGGAATTTCAAAATCCCTATCGGCAATAGTACAAGCAGTTCCAACACAACCTCCTATGTAAGAAGCTCTAGCACCAAGTATAGCACCTTCATAACCTTGAGCTCTTCTAGAACCAAATTCCATAATAGGTCTACCTTTTGCTGCTCTAACTATTCTATTAGCTTTAGTAGCAATTAGACTTTGATGGTTAATTGTTAGTAATACCATAGTTTCAATCATTTGAGCTTGTATTACTGGGCCACGAACTATTACTATAGGTTCTTTAGGGAATATAGGAGTACCCTCTGGTACAGCCCATACATCACATTGAAATTCAAAATTTCTTAAATAATCTAAAAATTCTTCGCTAAAAATTCCTTTACTTCTAAAGTATTCAATATCTTCTTCTTCAAATCTTAAATTTTTTAGGTAGTCAATAAGTTGTTCTACTCCGGCCATTATTGCAAATCCGCCATCATCTGGGATGCTTCTAAAAAACATATCGAAACATGCAAAATGATCCTTCATACCATCTTCAAAGAAACCATTGGCCATTGTAAATTCATAGAAATCTGCAAGCATAGTTAAATTTTTCTTTTCCTTCCAATCTAAACCTGTCATTATAGAGTCTCCTTTTCATACTTGTTAATTAAATTATATTCTTTTAATGGGAAAACTTCAACATAGATAAAAAAAAGACAAACAAATCCTTTTAATATAAGGATGTCTGTCCTTCTTAAAATCTAATTTATTAGGTATTTTCTAAAAATTTTTTTCCTTTATCCGTAATAACCAATGCATTTATTGGGTTAAGGCTACAAGTTTTAATAGGACACCCTGTACATTTGAAATTACAACTACCTCCAATAATTTCATTTTCAATATAGCCCATATCCATTAAATGGTTTAATCCTTCATCAACCATATTTTCACTAGTATCTAGCTTATTAGCTAATATTTTTTTAGAATAAACCTTAGATTTATCTATTTCTTTTAAAAGCTCTTTTAGCACAATATCACCTCTATTAACTAAAACCTAAAAGTCCACCAATTTGATAAATTAATGTAGCGGAAACCCAGCCTATTAAGAATGTATATAAAGCTATAAATAAAGTCCATTTTACTGAATTAGTCTCTCTTTTTATTGTTCCTAAGGTTGCAGCACAAGGTGTATATAATAGGGTCATTACCATAAAAGAGATAGCACTAAGTGGTGTAAATGCTTGTTGTAAAGCAATTACAAGTTTTGTTCCATTGTCCACTCCAGCATGAACCATTCCTAAAGTAGCTACTACCGCTTCTTTTGCAACAATTCCAGCAAATAATCCTACAGATGCTTCCCAGTTACCAAAGCCCGCTGGCTTGAATATTGGTGAAACAAAGGTTCCGATTTTTCCTAATATACTTCCTTGACTATAAGGTTCTACGCCAAGGGGTAGAACAGCTAATATCCAAAGTATAGTAACTTCACCAAATATAATAGTCCCAGCTCTTTTAATGAAAGAAGATACTTTTTCCCAAGCATTACGCATAACCCCTTTAAAAGTAGGTATTCTATAAGGTGGAAGTTCCATTATAAAATAAGAAGGTTCGTCTTTAAATAAAGTTTTACTAAATAGTTTTCCCATAAGTAAAGCAATAATTATACCTAAAGCATAAATGGAGAATAATACTATTCCACCGTGTTCAGGGAAGAAAGCTGCAATAAACATTAAGTAAATAGGAAGTTTTGCTCCACAGGACATGAAAGGATTAATAAGAATGGCAATCATTCTATCCTTTTTATTTTCTAAGGTCCTAGTAGACATTATTCCTGGAACATTGCAACCAAATCCTACTAACATAGACACAAAGGTTTTTCCGTGCAGACCTAAAGCCCTCATAAGTCTATCCATAATATAAGCAGCTCGTGCCATGTAGCCACTGTCTTCTAATATTCCCATAAAAGTATATAAAACAAATATTAACGGGATAAATTCTAATACTGCCCCAACTCCTTGAAATAGGCCATCAGAAATAAAAGCAATTAGCCAAGCTGGAGCATTAACGTTTGTAAGGAATACTCCTATAAATTCTCCTAAACTTTCAATACCACCTGCAACGAATTCTCCTAACAAATCTTCTCCAATAGTAAAGGTTGCTTGAAACATAACAAACATTATAAGGGCAAAAATAGGGATACCAAGCCATTTATTAGTTAATACCTTATCAATCCTATCCGAAGTTGTTTCTTCAGTTGTATTAGGCTTTGAAACACTTTCTTTTATAATACTATTTATAAATTTATATCTACTATCTAAAATAGCAAGTTCTGGCTCTATTGAAGAATTAGTAATACTATCTACACTGTTTTTTATTAACTTTGAAAAGTTCTGATCCTTATCTATTCCTACAGTATTAAAGACATATTCGTCTCCTTCAAGTAATTTTATAGCTATCCAATCGGAAGGATATTTAGATGTAGAATATTTCTTTTCTAAATTATCTTTTAATACCTGTACTTCCCTATCAATATTGTTACCATAACTAATATTAGTCTTACAACTTTTTTCTACCTTAGTAATATGAATAGATTTTTGAATTAACTCCTCCATACCCTCTCCCTTAGAGGCTATAGTTTCAACTACAGGAGTTCCTAACTTCTTAGAAAGTTTATCAATATCTATATGGATATTATTTTTTTTTGCTTCATCCATCATATTTAATGCTACTATAACTTTTGCTCCCATTTCTAAAAGTTGAGTTGTTAAATAAAGATTTCTTTCAATATTTGTAGCATCAACCACATTAATAATTACATCGGGATTTTCTTTTAAAATAAAATCCCTTGCAACAACCTCATCTTCTGAATTGGCACCTAAGCTATAGGTTCCCGGTAAATCTACTATAATATATTCCTTACTATTATACTTTAATCTACCTTCTTTTTTCTCTACTGTTACCCCAGGCCAATTTCCAACATGCTGATTTGTACCAGTTAAAGCATTGAAAACCGTAGTTTTACCACTATTTGGGTTACCAGCTAAAGCAATAGTACTCAAAATTAATTCCCCCTTATTAGTTAATAACTTTCCTTAGCAAATTGCAAATTCAAATATCGAAGACTAAGGATTAACCATAATCTTTTTTGCCATACCTCGACCAATAGCTATTTTACTACCGTATAAGGAAACTATTAAAGGGCCTATATCATTTTTTATAACCCTTACTTCAGTTCCTTTATTAAATCCCATTTCGTGCAATCTTTTACGCACGTTTCTACCTCCATATATACTTTCTATATTGCCTTTCTCACCTTGGGAAAAGGTACTTAATGGGATACCATTCATAAAAATTCCTCCTTTACAAAGTTAATAATAAATATTATTTTCATAGGATATTATGGTATTGATAACAATTCTCAATATCATATATTATATAATAGTACATTTTACTTTAAAAATCAATAGTTACTTCTAAATTTGGATAATAATAATAAATGATTGATAAAATCAAGAAATAAATAATAAAGTCAGAAATAGATAATAATAAATAATGCACTAATTTTAAACATAAGGCTTATTAAATCATTGTATATAAATCAATTATAGGGATTTAGAAGCAAGAGGAACTTAAACTTGTATTATAGATTCATGAATTTTATTCTTTGATTTACAGAAATTAAAAAATAGAATAAAAAAATATAATTGAATACTTTACAAAAAAGAAAGATAATGTTATACTATTATTACATCCCACATGGGGTGGGGTAATTAAACTTTTTAAAAAATATAAAAGTGCATAAACATTTAAGTATAGAAACATAGAAAGGGGATGCAATATGTCTATTAAAAAGAGTAATATAGATGTTTTAGGAATGACTTGTGCCGCTTGTTCAACGAGAGTGGAAAAAGCTCTTCAAAAAAAAGAAGGAATTAAATCAGCGGTGGTTAACCTTGTTGGACAGAAGGTTACAGTTGAATATAACTCTGAAAATATTACTATAAAAGATATAGTAGAAACAATAGATAAAACTGGTTATGAAGTTCCACAGGAAAAGGTAGTTTTATTAATAGAAGGAATGACTTGTTCAGCTTGCTCATCTAGGGTAGAAAAAGCTTTAAATAAAGTAGATGGGGTAGAAAAGGCTAATGTAAACTTAGCTACTAATAAAGCAAATATAAATGTCTATGGTGGAAGTATAGAAGCTGATGAGTTAGTAAAAGTAGTGGAAAACACAGGCTATAATGCAGAAATAGAAATTAAACCTGATATAGATAGAGAAAAAGAGGCTAGGGAGAAAGAAATAAAATCCCTGAAAACATCTTTTATTATATCGGCTATTCTTAGTATACCCCTATTTTCAGCTATGTTTTTCCACATGGCTGGGGTGGAAAATATTCTTACTAATGGGTATTTTCAATTAGCATTAGCTACACCAGTTCAATTTATTATAGGTTATAGATTTTACAAAGGTGCTTTTAATTCTTTAAGAGGTGGAGGGGCCAATATGGATGTATTAGTATCTATGGGTACCTCTGCAGCTTATTTTTACAGTATATATAATCTAATAAAAGGGGTAAATGAATATTATTTTGAAGCTTCAGCAGTAATTATTACATTAATATTACTAGGTAAAACATTTGAAGCAGTAGCTAAGGGAAAAACTTCTGAAGCAATTAAAAATTTAATGGGGTTACAACCTAAGACAGCAAGAGTAATAGTAGATGGAGTAGAAAAAGATATTCCTATAGAGGAAGTTGAAGTTGAAAATATAATAGTAGTTAGACCAGGAGAAAGAGTACCTGTTGATGGAATAATAGTTGAAGGAAATTCAGCTATAGATGAATCTATGATTACTGGTGAAAGTATTCCTGTAGAAAAGAAATCTGGGGATGAAGTAATAGGCGCCACTATAAATAAATTTGGGACCTTTAAATTTAAAGCAACTAAAATAGGTAAAGATACTGCTTTATCTCAAATTATAAAACTTGTAGAAGATGCTCAAGGTTCTAAAGCACCAGTTCAAAGGTTAGCAGATAAAATATCTGGGATCTTTGTACCAGTAGTTGTAATTATAGCAGCTATAACTTTTCTGCTATGGTATTTCATAGGTGGAGATTTTTCAAAAGCTTTAATTAATGCAGTATCGGTATTAGTTATTGCTTGTCCATGTGCTCTTGGATTAGCTACACCCACAGCTATAATGGTAGGTACAGGAAAAGGTGCTGAAAATGGAGTATTAATAAAAAGTGGTGAACATTTGGAAAGAGCTCATGAAATGGATACTATAGTATTAGATAAAACAGGAACTATTACTAAAGGTGAACCAGAGGTCACAGATATTATAGCTTTCGAAGAAAAAGAAGAAGAAGTTCTCAGACTAGCTGCATCTGGAGAACAAACCTCAGAACATCCATTAGGTCAGGCAATAGTAGAAAAAGCAAAAGAAGAAGGTATAGAATTAGTAGAGGGAGAAATGTTTACTGCTATACCTGGAAGAGGTATTAAAACAATAATAGAAGAGAAAGAAATTTATATAGGTAATAGGAGACTTATGTATGAAGTAGGGGTTTCTATAGAAGAAATAGAAGAAGAGCTTTTAGGGTTAGAGGAAGAAGGTAAAACTGCTATGATATTATCTATAGATAGAAAAGTATCTGGAATAATTGGAGTAGCAGATAAGCTAAAAGAAAATTCTAAAGAAGCTATTAAAGAAATGAAAGAAATGGGTCTTGATATATATATGATTACAGGTGATAATGAAAGGACAGCAAAAGCTATAGGAAAAGAAGTAGGTATTACAAATGTATTAGCAGAAGTTCTTCCTGAACATAAAGCAAAGGTAATTGAAGAAATTAAAGAAGAAGGAAAGATGGTAGGCATGGTGGGAGATGGAATTAATGACGCACCAGCATTAGCAGCATCTGACGTAGGTTTTGCTATAGGTACTGGAACAGATGTGGCTATGGAGGCAGCAGATATTACTTTGATGAAAGGAGATTTAAGGGGAATAGTTACAGCAATTAGGTTAAGTCATAGAACTATGAGAACTATAAAACAGAATTTATTCTGGGCCTTCGCATACAATAGTGCAGGAATACCTTTTGCAGCACTAGGATTTTTAAATCCAATGGTAGCAGGAGCAGCTATGGCTTTCTCATCAGTTTCTGTAGTAACTAATTCCTTAAGATTAAAGAGATTTAAATAAAGAAAGGAGAAAATTACATGAAAAAAACTATTACAATTGAAGGAATGTCCTGTGGACATTGTGTAGCAGCTGTTGAAAAAGCTTTAAAGGAATTAGATAATATATCAAAAGTAGATGTAAATTTGGAAAATAAAAAAGCTCAAGTTGAAGGAGTAAATTTAAATGATTCAGTATTAAAAAAAGTTATAGATGAAGCTGGCTATGAAGTAGTAGAAATTAGGTGATTTGAAATGAGTGAGGAAAAGGTCAGAATGAATGAGGAAAGAAAAAAGGCTTTAAACTTATTAAAGACTGCCAGGGGCCAAATAGATGGTATTATTAAGATGATAGAAGATGATAGATATTGTGTGGATATATCTAAACAAATTTTATCTTCTATAGGCTTATTAAAAAAGGCAAATACAAATATGTTAGATCAACATATTAGAAATTGTGTACAAGATGCAGTTCTTCATGGTGAAGGTGAAGAAAAGATAGATGAGGTTATAAATATTATAGATAGATATATGAAATAAAGAATGTGGATAAGTAAATATATAATATTATAAAATGTGGATAAAATAAATAAAATCTCTTCTATATATATAGAAGAGATTTTATATTATATTTTAAATATTAAGTCATCATTGTTCACATCAACTATTACTTTATCTTTATCTACAATATTACCTTTAATAAGATTTCTACCTAATTTAGTTTCTAAGTTGTTTTGTAAAAATCGCTTTACAGGTCTTGCCCCATACTGTATGGAGTAGGCTCTATTTAATATGAAATCTTTAGCTTCATCTGTAAGATTAATTGTAATTTCTCTATTTTTTAATCTTTCTTCTAACTCCTTTATCTGTAAATCTATTATTTTATATATTTCTTCTTTTTGTAAAGGTTTAAACATTACAATTTCATCTATACGATTTAAAAACTCAGGACGGAAAGTTCTTAGCATCTCTTCTCTTACTTTTTCTTTTGTTGTTTCTCGTATATTTCCATCTTTCTCTATACCTTCAAGTAAATAATTAGACCCTAAATTAGAAGTCATAATTATGACTGTATGTCTAAAATCTACAGTTCTACCTTGGTTGTCAGTAAGTCTTCCATCATCTAAAACTTGAAGTAAAATGTTAAAGACATCGCTATGAGCCTTTTCTATTTCATCAAATAGTATTACAGAATAAGGTCTTCTTCTAACTGCTTCTGTTAATTGGCCTCCTTCATCGTAACCTACATATCCTGGGGGAGCTCCTATAAGTCTTGATACAGAAAATTTCTCCATATATTCACTCATATCAATTCTTATCATATTTCTTTCATCATCAAATAAAGCTTCGGTTAAAGTTTTTGCTAATTCAGTTTTTCCCACTCCAGTGGGACCTAAGAATATGAAAGACCCTACTGGTCTATCCAAAGGTTTAAGACCAGCTCTTGCACGTATTACCGCATCTGAAACGGATTTTACAGCTTCTTTCTGCCCTATAACTCTTTTGTGAAGGGTTTTGTCTAAGTGAAGAAGTTTCTCTCTTTCACTTTCTACAAGCTTTGTAACAGGAATACCAGTCCATTTTGAAACTACCTGTGCTATTTCTTCTTCTGTTACTTCTTCTTTAAGCATTCTATCTTCTTCATTTAATAATTTTGAATCTTCCAGTTGTTTTTTTAAAGAAGGTAATTTTCCATATTTTAGTTCAGACAATTTTTCTAAATCATAATTCCTTTCAGCTTCTTCTATTTCTCTTTTTACTATATCTATATTTTCTTTTATTTCCTTAACACCTTTAATATTTTTCTTTTCTTTTTCCCATTGAGCTTTTTTAATATTAAATGTTTCTTTATAGTCTGCAAGCTCTTTTTTTAGTTTTTCTAATCTTTTAATAGAAGCTTCATCAGTTTCTTTTTTCAATGCTTCTCTCTCAATTTCTAATTGCATTATTTTTCTTCTTATTTCATCTAATTCTACTGGCATACTATCTATTTCAGTCCTGATAATAGCTGATGCTTCATCCATTAGATCTATAGCTTTATCTGGTAAAAATCTATCGCTAATATATTTATCTGATAAAGTAGCACAAGCTATTACAGCACTGTCTGAAATACGAATTCCGTGATGAATTTCGTATTTTTCCTTTATTCCCCTTAGTATAGCAACAGTATTTTCTACATCAGGTTCGGTTACTAACACTTTTTGAAATCGTCTTTCTAGTGCTGTATCTTTTTCAATATATTGTCTATATTCATCTAATGTAGTAGCACCTATGCAATGTAATTCACCTCTTGCTAACATGGGCTTTAATATATTAGAGGCATCCATAGAACCTTCTGTTTTTCCTGCCCCAACTATATTATGGATTTCATCTATGAACATAATAATTTGTCCATCAGATTTTTCAATTTCTTTAAGAACGGCTTTAAGTCTTTCTTCAAATTCTCCTCTATATTTAGCACCTGCAATTAATGCACTCATGTCTAGAGAAAAAATAGTTTTATCCTTTAATCCCTCCGGAACATCACCATTTATTATTCGTTGAGCTAATCCTTCTGCTATAGCAGTTTTTCCTACTCCCGGTTCACCAATGAGAACAGGATTATTTTTTGTTCTTCTAGAAAGTATTCTTATAACATTTCTAATTTCTTCATCTCTCCCTATAACTGGATCAATTTTTCCTTTCCTAGTATCTTCTACTAGATTTTTACCAAATTTTTTTAATGGATTATAGATAGCTTCTGGATTATCATTAGTTATAGTTTGACTACCCCTTATATTATCTAAAGCCTTTAAAAATCTCTTTAAAGTTATATTGTATTTTTTAAATATCTTTTCTGATTTAATGCCTTTCTCTTTAAGTAAAGCAATATATAAATGTTCCACACTTACAAATGTATCGCCAAACTTTTTTGCTTCTTCTTCTGATTTTAAAAGTATTTTTGTATATATCCTATTACTATATAATGAACTGGAACCACTTCCACTTTGTTTGGGAATTTTGTCGATCTCTTTTTCGACATCTTTTCTAATAGATTCTACATTTTCGCCTAAATAATTTATAAGTTTAGGGATTAAACCATTTTCTTGTTGAAGTAAGGCTAAATGGAGATGTATTTCTTCAAGTTGAGGATTTTCATGTAATATAGCTAATTCTTGAGAATTTTGGACAACTTCTTGACTTTTTTGAGTAAATTTATTAAAATTCATTTTTCATCCTCCTTATCTTGAATTATAAGTAGAAATATCGCTTAATTTCTTATATAGTTTTTCCTCATCTTTAGTTAATGTAGGTGGATTAACTATATTTATTTTAATGTATAAGTGTCCTTTATTGCCCTTAATATCTCTATATCCTTTTTTAGGGATTCTAATTTTTTTACCACCTTGTATTTTTTTAGGTATATTTACTTTAACTTTACCTGATAGAGTATCTACTAATACTTTAGTTCCAAAATAGGCCTCCCATGGCAGTAAATCAACCTTAAGGGTTAAGTCTAAACCTTCTAATTGAAAGTTATTATATTGATTAATTTTTACTTCTAAATATATGTTTCCACTTAAACCTACTTTATTGCCATTTATTTTAATCTTTTTACCTGGAAGTATTCCTTTTGGGATCTTAACAGATATAGTTTTAATTTCATGTCCTACATTAAGAGAAACATTTTTAGTAGTTCCATTATAAGCTTCTTTTAATGTGACAAATATTTTACTTTCATAGTTTTGTTTTGGTTTTTCATGGGTAAAATTTTTTTTATTACCAAAAATATTGTCAGATCCAAAATTACTATTACCGAAGAACATATTAAAAAAGTCGCTAAAATCACCAAAACCTTCTTCATTATTATAGGTATAGGTGAAACCTTTTCTAAAATTGTCGAAACCAAAATCAGAAGGATCAAAATGTTGGCCATTAGTAAAGTTTGTTCCTTGACCAAAGGTGTCATAACGACGTCTTTTTTCTTCATCACCGAGAACTTCATAAGCCTCATTTATATCTTTTAATTTTTCTTGAGCTTGTGAATCATTAGGGTTTAAATCTGGGTGGTATTTTTTAGCTAGTTTTCTATATGCATTTTTTATATCTTTTTTAGAGGCATTTTTATCTACTCCTAGAACCTCATAATAATCTTTAAATTTCATATTTTCACCTTCCTTTAGAGGATTGTCAGCCTTGACCTTCTTTGACCTTTACTATGATTATATATTTATTTTGCAAAAAATCAATGAATTATGTTTTCAATGGAAGATGGTCTTATAACTTTCCGGATTTCAATATAGATATTAATAACCAAAAGCCTGCAATAGCAGCGCCTAAATATCCAACTAATCCTATAATGGATATTCCATAAATTTTAATTCCTGTATCTACATTCATAGCAAGAGAAGAGCTGACTACTAATGCTGCTACTATTATAGCAAAGATTAGCCTATTAACCATTTTATTTAATTCATTAATGCTTTTTTCCATATTTTTTACCTGTAGATTTAGTTTAAATCGTCCATCTATAGTTTGATCTATAAGGTCTAATAGTTTTGTGGGAATATCTAAATTAGCTTTAACAATAGTGTGAATATATTTAATTCCCTCTATTAAACTTATATCTGAAAACTTTTGTTCTATTAAATGATTTTGAACATAAGGTAGGGCTACATCCATTATACTTATTTCTTTATCAAGTTTTATTACAACCCCTTGTATAGTCATTAATCCTTTGAACAAAAGTGTTACATCCTTTGGCATATGTATATTATTATTTTTGCATATTTGAAAAACTTCTTCTATCATTTCTGGCAAATCAAAATTGTAAATAGATTGTTCTACATATTCATCATACATAATTTCTATATCAGAATGAAGTGCGTCTATATCTATAGGGCCTTTTTTTATGCCTATCTTTAAAATTGTCTTAGTCATTTTATTATAGTCTTTTAAGGCTATAGCTTCCATAAATGCGTTGAAATTATCTTTTAGGTTGGGCTCTAAAGTACCCATTAGCCCAAAGTCTAAAAAACTAATTTTGTTGTTTTGAATTATAAGGTTTCCTGGATGGGGGTCAGCATGGAAAAAACCATCTTCAAGTATTTGTTTTATATAGCTATAAATTAGTTTTTTAGCCATATCCTTAAGATCGTATCCTTCAAGCTTCAGTTTTTCTATCTGATCTATTTTTGTTCCTTTAATATAATCCATTACTATTATTTTTTCAGTACAATAATCTTTGTAAACTTTTGGTGAAGTAACAGATTTTACATTTCTATTATTTTCATTAAAAAGAATTATATTTTCCATTTCATTTAAAAAATCCAATTCTCTTTCTACAGCCATATGTAGTTCATCTATTGCTTCTTCTACATCAATAAAGTCTCCAGGAGTGGTGAACTTTATAAAGGGGGCAAGTCGTTTTAGGATATTAATATCTGCTATCATTCTTTCTTTTACAAAAGGCCGTTGAACTTTTATTACTACTTGTTCACCTGTTATTAATTTTGTAAAATAAACTTCAGCTAAGGATGCTGAAGCTATAGGCTCTTTCTTAAAGTCAAGAAATATTTCTTCTAGTTCGACCTCTAGCTCTTCTTCAATGATTTTTTTCATTACATTAAAATCTTCTGGTGTAACATTGTCCTGAAGATTTTCTAGTTCTAAAATATATGGTGTAGAAATTATATCTGGTCTGGTAGAAAGAATTTGTCCCAACTTTATAAAAGTAGGTCCTAGATCTTCCAAGGCTAACCTGAAACTCTTAGGGTCCCCTATTCCATTTTTCAAGCCATACTTTACAGATACGGCAATTATTTCTTTTAATCTTTTTTTCATATAATTAGTCTCCATAGCTAAAAAAATACCTTGATTTAAATCAAGGTATTTTCTACCCTCCTATATTAGTTATTTATTCTAATTCTTTTCTAATACATCTAGCCTAGCTTTAATATCCTTGATATCCATTGTAATATTATCTAGAGTTTGAGGGTTTAGATTTGCTTTTTCTTGTTCACTTTTGTCTAATACTTTTTTTAATTCTTCATTTAATTCTTTACCTTGATTAACAGTAATCTCACCTTTTTGCACTAAAGTTTCTATCATTTCCGATGATTTTTCATAAGTATAAGTTAGACTACCTATTCCGGCTAATATAAGATTTTTTAAATTAACATCCATGATTTTTCCCTCCTATCTTATTCTATGTTAAGATATTTACTAATAAACCTTTGATGTCATTTAATCCTTTTAAAACTCCAACTGGATCTTTTTAAGATTGGCAAAATTCTTTATTAAGTAATCTAATTCTTTATTACCCCACTTTACTAATGAATATACCCTATATTTATCTCTTCTATCCAAGAACTTTTAAGAAAGATAATAATAAAAACTATGGGAATTCCCATAGTTTTATTGTTATGTAGCCATGCACCTAACTTGGACTTTTTACCCTAAGCGTTACCTAAACAGTTAGCTCGAACCAGGCACTCCCACGGCACACGAAAGGGTTCATTTACCGCTGCTTCCTCCCGGATCTGGCGGGGTTCATGAATTTCCGTTGCGCAGGACCCAATTGTCAACACCACTTATTTAGGGCAGACCTTAAAATAAAAAAGCCGAGGCTAGGAATTCAATCCTGCTATAGCGGTTTGCAGGTTACAGGGCACCGCTACCTCCCCATCTAGCACGGCAAAGTTTCTTATGGCGGAGAGAGTGGGATTCGAACCCACGAGACGAGTGTTCGTCTACCCGCTTTCCAGGCGAGCACCTTCAACCAACTCGGTCATCTCTCCAAATAATTTTTCATTGTAGTATATACCTAGGTTACAGTTTTATATTATATACAAATTTAGTTACTATGTCAATGGGAAAATAAATTTAACATAATTTCATTAATTTTCAACCTATGACCATATATTCTAAAAACATTGTAAGTTACTACTTAAGAAGTTTACGATATAAAAAATAAGAAAGTTTTTAAAGAATATTTTTAGTTTTTTATATAGGATATAGAATAATAGATTTAAACTTTACTAAATCTATTATTCTATATTAATCATTAAATATTAGAGTGTTCATTACTAGTATTTAGTTTAAGCATAAGTCTTAATTATTTCTAGTGCTAGTTTTGCTGAGTTTTCTAAATCTTTTATATGAAGATGTTCTTCTACAGTATGAGGATTTTTTTCACCAATACCTAAATTTACTGCTGTAATTCCATTGGCATTTAATATATTTGTATCGCTACCACCACCAGATTTAGTAGTATAAGGCTTTAGCCCCAAGTTTTCACAGGCTTTTTTAACTTTTTTAACTATATCATGTTCTGCATCTACTTTAAAGGCACCATAAGAATTTTTAACTTCAAATTCAACTTCTCCACCAAATTTTTCTGCAGCATCTTTACAACATGTAACCATATGATCGGTTTGTTTTTCCAATTTATCATCTTGTAAACTTCGTGCTTCGGCTTCTATATTTACCTCTTTAGTAACTATATTAGTTACTTCGCCACCAGATATACAACCAACATTTGCAGTAGTTTCTTTATCAATTCTAAGTAAATTCATATTGCTAATAGCTTCACTTGCTATTTGAATTGCACTAACGCCTTCTTCCGGAGCAACTCCTGCATGAGCTTCTTTTCCTATGAATTTAACGTTTATTTTATTTTGGGCTGGGCCTTCTACAATTATTTCCCCAGGGCTTCCACCACTATCTAGTACAAAACCTAGCTGAGCATTAATTTTACTATAGTCTAGATTTTTAGAGCCATAAAGTCCACCTTCTTCATATATTGTAAAGGCAATCTCTATATCACCATGGGGGATATTTTTTTCTTTTATAACCTGTAAAGCTTCCATAATTGAGGCTATACCGGCTTTATCATCTCCACCTAAGATGGTAGTACCATCACTATATATTATTCCATCTTTAATTTGTGGCTTTATACCGACTCCTGGTGAAACAGTATCCATATGGGAACTGAACAAAATAGTTTCTCCTTCAGTAGTGCCTTTTAGCTTTCCTATTAAATTTCCAGAATCACTGCCTACCTTTTCACCAGCATCATCCATAATTACTTCTAACCCTATTTCCTCCATTTCATTTTTTAAAAAGTTGGCAAATTCTCTTTCATTCTTTGTAGGGCTGTCTATTTGAACATACTCTAAAAAACGATTTAACAATCTTTCTTTATTTATCATAAAATTCCCCTTTCTATATTTTATAAAAGTAGCTCCTATTATTTATAATTATACTATATATAATAGTTAATCCAATTTATTTATTACTTATGTAAAATATAGCGAATAGATATTATAAAAAACTATCTATCCGCTGTTAATTATATTACTATACTAAAATAGGTTTTATCATTATATTTTAGTATAGTAATTATTTATTTACATATGAATATAAGCTCCAGGACCTAGTGGAAGTTTTAATACATACCAAAGTATCATTAGAACAGTCCAACCGAATAAGAATACCATTGAATAAGGAAGCATTGTAGATATAAGTGTTCCAATTCCACTATCCTCATCATATCTTTTTGCAAATACTACAATCATCGCGAAATAACTCATAAGTGGTGTTATAATATTTGTTGTTGAATCTCCTATTCTATATGCAACTTGTGTTAACTCTGGAGTAAGTCCTAATTTCATCATCATAGGCACAAATATTGGAGCCATAATAGCCCACTTTGCTGATGCAGAGCCTATAAATAGATTTAAGAACGCTGATACCAAAATAAAGGCTATTATAAGTGGCAATCCAGTAAAGCCTATACTTTCTAGTAATTCAGCACCTTTTACTGAAAGAATTGTTCCTAAATTTGTATAAGTGAAATAGCTTACAAATTGTGCAGCAAAGAATACTAATACTAAGAATCCAGCCATACTTTCCATTCCACTAGTCATTCCAGCTGCAATATCATTACTGTTTTTAATTTTCCCTGTTGTTTTACCATAAACGATACCTGGAATTAGGAATAGTAATAATATTAGTGAAAGGAAACCATTATTTAAAAACTCATTTAATGTCATTTTACCTGTAGCTTCATCCAACGTCCTAAACAATGCGTTTTTAGGAAACATTAAAAATGCAAACAAAACTACAATTACTAAAAGTGCAATACCAGCATTTTTAAGAGCTTTATTTTCTAAAGGAGTTATCTCAGCTTTATCTGGCATGTAATCACCAGTATAAGGTCCAAGATTTTTCTCAACTATTTTTTCAGTTACAATAGTACCTAAAATTGTTAATAAAACTGTGGAAGCCATCATAAAGTACCAGTTTGCTGTAGGAGTAATACTATAATCTAATCCAGCACTTTTTAATGCTTCATTAGTAATACCAGCAAGTAATGGATCAGTAGATCCTATAACAAGGTTAGCAGAGAATCCAGCAGATACTCCTGCAAAAGCTGCCGCCAATCCTGCAATAGGATGCCGACCTGCACCTGCAAATACAATAGCCCCTAAAGGTATAACAACAACATAACCAGCATCTGATGCTATGTTAGACATTATACCTGCGAAAACTACGACAGCTGTTAATATTTTAGGATTAACACCTATTAATAATTTTTTTAATGAAGTTTCAATTAGTCCAGACCATTCAGCTAAACCAACTCCTATCATAACAACCAAGACAGTACCTAACGGTGCAAAGCCTATAAAATTATCAACAGCACTATTAAACATGTAACGTAGGCCGTCGGCGTTTAAAAGGGAGACTGCTTTTGTAGTTACTTCTGCTCCTTCTCTAGCGTCAAAATAGGTAACAGGCTCACCAACGGCTGCAACTATTGCAGACACAACAATGACAATCAAACTTAATATTACGAAAATCATAGCTGTATGTGGTAATGCATTACCAACTTTTTCAACGTTCTTTAAAAACCCTTTTGTTTCATTTTTATTCTGGTTTGGAACGTTTTCCCTCGACATTTCTTCTCTCCTCCTCTTTTAATATATGTTATATGAAAGTATAATATATATATTATATACGGAGTAGAGAAGAAATGTCAATTAACTGAAAATATCCAATATTATTATAATTCAGGATAACGTCTAAAACTTTTCAAATCGTGATTAAACAGCTTCTGATTTTTTCATTCTAAAGTTTTGCATGCTATAAGTAGAAATTAAAACTATGATGCCAAAAGCATCTGTCATAAGTCCTGGTTTTAATAGGGAAAGGGCTGCTATAAGCAATAATATTCTTTCGTATGCTTTACAGTTAGTTTTTAAATATCCTTCTACTGCAGACGCTAAACATAGTATACCTATAATAGCAGATAAAATTACAGGTAATGCACTAATAAAAGGAATAAAAGTAATATCTGTTCCACTTACTTCTTTTACTAGTATTAAAGAAGGATCATAAGCAAATATATAAGGTACTATAAAGGCAGCCAACGACAATTTAACAGCTTGTAATCCAGTTTTCATAGCATTGGCTCCAGCAATACCAGCTCCTGCATAGGCAGCTAAAGCAACGGGAGGTGTTATATCTGCAACTACTCCAAAATATAGAATAAAAAGATGGGCAGACATTAAGTTAACATCTAATTTTAACAAAGCTGGTACAGCCATTGTAGCTAGAACAATATATTTTGCCGTTGTAGGTAAACCCATTCCAAGAATAATTG
>DATGTQ010000152.1 GCA_035301805.1 Tissierellales bacterium | reverse complement strand
GCAATAGATGCAATAAATCCTACTGATGAAGGAATTAAGGTGGCAAGGGAATCAGGAGTGACTACAGTAGTATCAGGTCCTGGGAATTCTAATTTAATTGGAGGTACCTTTGCAGCTTTTAAAACTTATGGTAAGACTATTGAAGAAATGGCAATAGAAGATGAAATAGGTTTAAAAGTAACTTTAGGAAATTCGCCAAAAAAAACCTATGGGAATAAAGATATGATGCCTAAAACTAGAATGGCTTCAGCGGCTATGATTAGGGAAGCTTTTATTAAAGCTAAAGAATATCATAGGCAATATAAGTTGGGGAACCATCCGAAATTTGATATAAAGCTACATTCTTTAATGAGAATATATGATGGAATGCTAGTGAAGTTCACAGCTCATCAAGCCTATGATATAGTTACAGCTATAAGATTAGGTGAAGAATTTAATTTAAATTATACAATAGATAAATGCAGTGAAGCCTATTTAATAGCAGAGGAATTACAAGAGTTTAATACGAAGTTTGTTGTAGGTCCTGCTTATGGTGGGAAAAGAGAACATGAAATAAGAAATAGAGATACAATAATAGCATCAATAATGGAGGAGAATGGTTTGGATTTTTGTATTTCTACAGGGCATCCTACAGTAGATATAAGTATGGCTATGGTGCAAACTATAATGATGCATAAAAAAGGATTATCTAGAAAGAAAGGCCTGGAGGCTATGACTATTAATGCAGCTAATATGGTAGGCATTGGGGATAGAATAGGAAGTATAGAAGTAGGCAAAGACGCAGATATAGTAATTTGGGATGGAGAACCACTAGATTATTATACATCACCTAAGACAGTAATTATAGATGGAAATATTGTTCATAGTAATATATAAAAAGAAATTATTTATTGATTCAAGTAATAAATAAATGATATAATCTAAATAGTAACATATCGGAGGTGAGTCCTAGGTGTCTGAAAAGATGTACGGTTTATTAGAGAAACTATATTTAGAGGTTCAAAGTATGCAGACAGAGATGAAAGACATAAAAGAAACTATGGCAACTAAGGAAGATTTGAAGGACTTTGCAACTAAGGAAGACTTAAAGGACTTTGCAACTAAGGAAGACTTAAAGGACTTTGCAACTAAGGAAGACTTGAAGGACTTTGCAACTAAGGAAGACTTAAAGGACTTTGCAACTAAGGATGACTTAAAGAATCTTGCAACTAAGGATGATATAAATATATTAGCGGATGAACTCCATACAGAAATTCAGTCTGTACATGATGAATTAGTAGAACTTAGGAGTGATTTAAGTACAATGGAGGTGCTAACAACTAAAAATGCTTATGATATAGCTAAATTAAAAGCTATACGTTAAATAGGGGATATTTATAAAAATCTTATTAAGCCTAGCAATATAATAGGGTTTAATAAGACTTTTTTGTTTAATATTCAAATATGAAGTTTTACAATAAAGTCATGGGCATTTACAAGTTTACTTGCTCTAACTACATCTAATTCACTAGCATCCAAATTTCCATATTGAATATTATCTTTAATAGTGCCACTAAAAAGATGAGGAGATTGAAGAACATATTCTAAATTTTCATGAATCCAACTCGAGGTATATTTTTATAATTAAAATTATCTATAAAGAATCTCCCTTCGTATGCTCATAAAACCTACAAAGTAAATTCACTATAGTGCCTTTTCCAGAATCTGTTTCACCAATTAGAGCAATAGTTTCTCCAGAACTTACATAAAGGTAAAAATTTTCTAAAACTGTCTCTCCATTTTTATAAGCAAAAGATACATTTTTAAATTCTATTTCACTTTTTATTTCAGGCCATGTATTTCTTCTAGAGTTGAAGAGATCTCCATATTTATTTATTACATCTACAGAATCTTCTATTTGAATATCTTCATTAAGAGTTCCAGTAATTTTTTATATCAGAGGCTATCCCAGTTTCTACTTTACCGGTAATGGCAATAAAAAATTAAACATAGGCCGTGTTATTTCAACTGAATTTATAAAGTTTTGTTTAGCTTGTAAACTTATTATCATAACCATAACTACAGCCCCTTATAATATTTAAGTACATTTATCATCATATATATATATTATTAGTAAAATTCAATAAATATTTTATATTTTAACATAATTGTAAGATTGTAAAGATTTTTTTAAGGATTTTAATAATATTTATGGAATATAGTTTAAGTATGCAATAGAAAAGGAAGGATGATTTTTATAGGAGTTAGATACGATAATTATAATTCAGCTATAGGACTTATCCATGTAGTAGTAGATGAAATAGGGATTAAAAAGATAATTCTTTTTGAAGAGGATTGGGAAAATATATACAAGAAAATAAAGATATTAAATTAAATAAAGAAGTTTGTAAAGATGTAATAGTACAATT
The DNA here is from genome assembly GCA_035301805.1 of Tissierellales bacterium. Classification (NCBI taxonomy): domain Bacteria; kingdom Bacillati; phylum Bacillota; class Tissierellia; order Tissierellales; species Tissierellales bacterium. The sequence goes on along the minus strand of DATGTQ010000152.1, from coordinate 44,545 downwards.
AGATGAATATTTTAATAAAAAGGGAAAAGAATTTCAGCTACCTTTGTCTATAGGGGGAACGGAATTTAGAAAAAAGTTTGGAGGGCTTTAAGACAAATATCCTCTGAAGAGGTTAGAAATTATTCACAAGTTGCAGAAACTATAGGAAATCTTAAAGCTGTAAGAGCAGTAGGAGAAGCCAGTAGAGCTAATCAATTGCCTATAGTTATCCTTGCCATAGGGCGTAGGCAAAAATAGTAGTTTAGTAGGATTTGTTGGTAATAGAATATCTGTTAAAAAATTTTTGCTTCAACTAGAGGGAGCTAAAGTTTAGATAGAAAGAACAAAATTTATAGTATAATAGCATTCTATAACGAATTAGCAAGATAGAAAAGTTATTGATGAAGCCAAGTATGAAGATTACCTCTTGGAATAAATTCAAGAGGTAGTCTTTTTATATATTAATTTGTATAATAATAAAGGAAAATGAAGTTATTTGTTGAATATACATACCATGATGTTTTAAAGTGTATTTATATGTAATGTTTTTATTAATAGACATTAAGGTGAAGAAGATGTAGGGGAATATTTAGGAGAGGAGATTAATATGTTTGAATTATTGAACTTATTTTTACTATTTCCACTAATACTTACGTTACATAATATAGAGGAATCATTATGGTTAACAGAGTGGGCAAATTCTTTTAAAAAAAGTAGTAAGCCTATGAATAAAGATGGATCTATTTTTACAACTATTGTAACATTATCTTTCGCTTACTTAATTACTCTTTGTTTTGTATTTTTACCAGAAGTTTCAGTCTTTAAATATTTATATTTTGGTTTTATTGGAGTAATGATGTTTAATGTTATTTTTCCTCACTTGGCACTAACAATCCAATTTAAGAAATATTGTCCAGGTTTAATAACTGGAATACTTTTATTAATGCCAATAGGTAGCTTGATTATCATATATTCAATTAATAAGGAAATTATTAGTTACTTAGGGTTAGTTATAGCTACTATTATTGTTGGTTTAATATCTCTAATTATATTACCTGTTTTATTTAGGATGGGTGAATACTTCCTAAGATTTTAATGGTTTATCAGAAGAGTAACACTATTATGAGAAGGGATGATTAGTTTGAAAGTATTAGAAACAGAAAGATTAATTTTAAGGGCATGGGGACTAGAAGATATTGATGATTTTTTTGAATATGCAAAGGATCCAGACGTAGGGCCTAATGCTGGATGGAAGCCTCATGAGTCTAAAGAGGAAAGCTTGGCTATATTGGAAAACTTTATTGAAGGTGATGAGGTTTGGGCAATAGTGGATAAGGAAACTGGAAAGGCAATTGGTTCAATTGGTGCTCATGAGGATGATAAACGTAGGGATATTAATGCAAAAATGATAGGATATGTTCTTTGTCAAGATTATTGGGGACAAGGTTTAGTTCCAGAAGCAGTAAATAAGGTTTTAGAGTATTTGTTTAATGATGAAAAAGTAGAATTAGTTTCCTGTTATCATTATCCTTTTAATAAGCGTTCTAAGCGAGTTATAGAAAAATGTGGGTTTAAATTTGAAGGAACTTTAAGATATTCAAGTAAAATATATAATGGCAAAGTCTATGATGAATATTGTTATTCAATTCTAAGGGATGAGTATATAAAAGGTTAGATAATAAGAATTTATAAAAAAATGGGGGACGTTATGAAAAGAAAGTTAACTTTAGTTCTGTGTAGTATTTTATTATTAGTTATATTAGTTGGATGTAAGAAAGAAAAAATAAGGATGATATTTTTGGAGAAGGCTGGATAGCAGGGGATGGTTCCCTTTTAGAATGAGAAGATGATGGAACTTTTAAATGGCATCAAGTTCCCGATGATAAGACAAATAATTATTATTCTGGAACTTATGAAGTATATAATGGGCGGGCTGCTATCGAAAGGTTGCACAAGATTTTCCATAGTATGATATAACAGAAGAAAAAATTTATGAACTGTTTAATAGGAATGAAATAATGAACGAAGATAATTGCTACTACTTAATTTTATGTAATGAAGAGTGCATTGTAGATGGAGGAGATGTCCTGAATTCAGGTGCAAAAATGACATCATATTTTAGTTTTTATTATGAAGAGGGAAAATTTCTTGATGTAGCAAATATGAGAACTTTAAATCAAGGTGGTTTTACAAAGGTTGATTAATAGAAAATACTCCATAGTAGCTAGAATATATACTTATATATTATGGAATATTATATCTAATACTATGGAGGGATTTATTAAGTTATGGATTTTTTTGAGACCATATCAAAAACAACATTAACATTTTTTGTCTTATTAATACTTACTAGAACTCTTGGGAAGAAGTAATTAAGCCAATTGACCTTTTTTAACTATATTACCGGTATTACTATAGGATCCCTTGTAGCTAATACTGTTCTTAATAAAGGCAATCATTATTTAAATGATATGATTAATTTAATTTGGTGGACGATATTAACATTTTTAGTAAGTTTATTAACACTTAAATTACCTAAAGCACAAACAATATTGGCAGGTGAACCAACGATAGTTATAAAGAATGGTATAATTTTAAAAAAAGCTTTAAAAGAAACTGGATTAAATTTAGATGATTTAACTATGTTACTTAGAGATAAAGATATGTTTTCTATTAAGGAAGTTGATTATGCTATTTTAGAACCTAATGGGAAACTAAGTGTTTTAAAGAAGCAAGAAAGAGAAAAGACTCGTCTATATGTACCAACTGAAATTATAACTGATGGAAATCTAATAAAAAGAAATTTAGAAGAATTAGGATTAGATGAGACCTGGCTTTATGAAAAATTGAAAGCACAAGGAATATATTCCGTTGGAGATGTATTCTATGCAGAAATACAAGAGGATGGGTCCCTGCATATAGAAAAAAAGGGTTAGGCATTAATTTTTTAGATATTTGGATGGTGGATATTGGGAAGGAATTATTTAACCTAGACTTGCAAGAATTCTTACATCTTCTATAAGTGGGAGATGAATTGCCAGCATCTTGCAAACATGACAAAACAATACCATGAAAGTTCTTTGATAATTGGGTATATAGGGTTACATAGAGAAATTATAAATGTCCTAAAAATGCGATAACCAAGCTATGGACTTATCCCATCTATGTGTAAAATATCCAAGGTACAAAAGAAACCGATAATGTCGGAATCTAGGGCAGGTACTGCCCAAAGTCAAGCCTGTGGAGAACGCATAAGACCTAGTGTTAGGCTATGTTTTAGGAAGCATGAAGCCACCACTTCTATAAGTGGTGGTAGTTCACATATATTATCCTTGTACATAGCAATTAACTATTTTTCCATAGTATAAAACGTGATAATCATTATTAAAATAATATTCCTCTTTAATATTATTATCTAAAGTTCCAGGTTCCATAGCTTGCTTATAAACTATTTTACATTCATAATATAATTCGCAGTCTTCAATTATAGGTGTATTTACATTTATCCCATCTTTTAAATTTATACTGCATTCCTTAATTTTGTTCACATTTTTTCCAGATTTAGTTCCACAATAAGTTAATTCTTTTCTCATATCTGCTTCAATGGGAATGCTTACCGTAAATTCATCAGTATTTTCCAATAGGTCATAGGTATGTCTGGAATATCTAACAGCTACTGTAAATATAGGCATACTCCATATGATGCCAATATTTCCCCAACCTATAGTCATAGTGTTTATTTCATCATTACTTTTTACAGTGAGAAAAGCTCCCTTATTTATTTGGTCAAGGGCTTCCTTAGAATAATCGTTAAAATTAACTTCTTTAAACATAAAAAAGACCTCCTTAAATATAGTGTTAAACTTAATATAAATCACTGTTATTTACTATACTTCTATATCTATTATATAAATCCTTTTAATTCTAATGTTAATTAAGGGAAAAAGATAATCACCTTGCACCGCCATGCAAGGTGATTAAAATCATTTAAAAATCTTAAATGACAAACTTTTTATCATTAACTTTCTATTTAAAAGTTAGTGGTATTTTTTAAAATATTTGATCATATAGGAAAAGTATATTATTACTTCTTAAATCTCAGCTATTACTCTACATGGTAGTCCAGATACATCTTCTAGATTTATAGGGAAGGTGTATAGTAAAAATTCTCTATCTTTTGTTTCTTTTAATAATAAATCCAAGTTATTTAGGTTCTCTACAATAAAGACATTATTATCCGCACAATACTGGTCAATTTCACGATGTTCTTTTGCCTGCCTTATTCCCGGTGTATCTATGCCAATTAAGCTGACTTTTTTCTTGATTAAAAATTTCACTAGTTTTTTTGATAAGTTGGGATAAGTTTGGAAATAATTATCTGTCCCATAGGAGTTCTCTTTTAAATGCTCTGTATAAAATATAACAAAATCCTTTTCCAATATTTCTTTTGTATTGATATCACTTGTTTCAATATCTCTATTTTTAATACTACTTACATCAAATATTTTTCCAGGTCTTATGAAATTTTCTAGATTAAACTTTTTGTCCATTAAATCGAAGTGAGTACCTATATGCCCAAATTTATTGAAACTCTTATCAGTAGAAGTTCTGTCTATTATTTTATTCCAGGCTCTTTTATTAATTGGAACTGTTAAATCAATTTTCATTTATATTTACCTCCTTTATTTCATTTTCCAAATGCTCTACAATTATTTCTAAAAATTTAATTATCACATCTTTTTCATTGTCATCAAACTTATTAAGGATATCTATATATTTTTCTTTAGATTTATTGTGTAATAATTCATGCTTTGTATAGACTTTTTTACCATCTTTAGTTAATTTAAAATAAAATTCTTTTTTATTATCAGCCTTTGTATACTTTGTAATTATTTTTTGTGCGTTAAGTTTTTTAGTTATTTTACTTATAGCCCCCTTTGTCATATTTAGAGAAATTGCTAATTTAGTAACATTAGGATCTTTTATCTTACCTATAGAATCTATACAATGGATCTCTGAGATACTATAGTTTTCAATAAGTTTTTTATTTTCTATTAATTTATTTAGTAGGTCCCGTTTTTCATATAATTCTGTTAGGTTTGACAAGAAAACCTCAGTTTTTTTCATCTACTTTCCTCCTTATCATTAATGTTTCCTAGGAAACATATTTATTATATCGCGTTTTTGTTTCCTTGTCAACAAAGTACTTTTCTAATGTATTTTAAAAGAATTTTCATATGCTTTTTTAAATATACTAGATGAAGAACATCTTAGGTTTAGTTTACATAATTGGAGTGATAACCTATTTAATAGGTTGTAAGGTTCTAGAATATATTAGATAGTCCTATGGGATAGTTTAAGATATTATTGATAGATAAAATAAATAGATAAAGGATAAAAATAGATATGATAAATATACTGTAAGTTTAACAAAAAAATTTATAAATTAAAATATTAATCACATGTACTGAAGAGAGAAAAATTTCAAGTCTTGTAATTTTTTCTGAATAGGTGTATTAAATATACGAGGAGGTAATGACATGCATGAAAAAATTGAAAAACCCACATTGGAATTAACAAATATAAGGGGAATTGTAGGAACTAAAGAAGAAAACAATGTGGCTGATAAAGTTTATGAAAAATTTATAGAAATGGGTTATTTTAAAAAGTATCCACAATATGTTAAGTATGTAGATGTAATAGATGATCCTTTAGAAAGAAAAAGTGTAATGGCTATGGTAAAATGAGAAAAAGGAAGTAGCAATAAGACAGTTATTCTAATAGGTCATATAGATACTGTGGGAATTTCTGATTATGGTGATTTGAAAAAATATGCTACTAAACCTTTAGAATTAGCAGAAAAGTTTAAAGAAAGATCCCTTTCTGAATATGTAGTGAAAGATCTAAAATCAGGAGAATATTTATTTGGCAGAGGTATATTTGATATGAAATGTGGGGTAGCCACTCTTATGACTTTAGTAGAGCAAATCTCTGATGATATAGAAAACTTTGAAGGTAATATTGTGTTTGCAGCGGTATGTGACGAAGAGAGGAATTCTGGTGGCATGCTTTCAGTAGTTCCAGAGTTAGTTAAATTGAAGAAAAAAGAGAACTTAGAATACTTAGCAGTAATTGATACAGATTATAGTGCTCCAAGATATGAAAATGATAACACCAGATATGTATATTTAGGTACTGTAGGGAAACTAATGCCTACTTCCTATATAGCTGGAGCAGAAACTCATGGGGGAGATCCTTTTAAAGGAATAGATCCTAATTTAATATCTTCAGCTATAACTAGTGAAATTGATTTCAATACTAAATATTGTGATGAGGCTGAAGGAGAGGTTACTGTACCACCTATTACTTTAAGACAACAAGATTTAAAGCCGGAGTATTCAGTACAAACAGCGAAAACTAGTTATCTTTACTTTAACTATGGAACTCATATAAGTACTCCAGATGGAGTTATGGAAAAGGTAGTAAAAGGAGCAGATTTAGCTTTTCAAAATGTAATTGACAATTTAAATAAAGAATACAAGAAATATTGCCATCTAAATAATTTTTTATATGAAAAACTACCTTGGAAATCTAGGGTTATGCCCTATGATGAACTATACAAGAAAGTAAAGGAAGAAAGAGGAGTAGAGGTTGATAAAGTAATAAGAGATTTAAATAATAAACTATTGGCTGATCCCAATATAGATGATAGAGATTTTGCATTGAAAATAGTAAAAGAAGTTCATAATATGTGGTCTGATAAAAAACCAGTAGTTATAGTCTTCTTCTCACCACCATATTATCCACACATATATGTAGAAGGAAAATCCAAATTAGAGGAGAATCTTTTAAATGCAGTTAAGAAAACAGTTAAAAATATTGACTCTAATTATGATATCGAAGTAAAGAAATTTTATCCATATATTTCTGATTTAAGCTATGTAGCTGCTCCAAGAGAAAAAGAAGCTGTTGAATCTCTTAAGAATAATATGCCTGGATTTGGAGTGAAATATAAATTGCCTATTGAAGATTTACAAAAGCTAAATCTTCCAGTAGTTAATATAGGACCTTTTGGAAAAGATGCTCACAAATTCACAGAAAGGTTAGAAAAAGATTATTCCTCAATGTAGCACCAAAAGTTGTTTATAATACTATTATAAATTTACTGAAATAGAATAAGAATCTGCTAATGGACAATTTTTATTTTCATATTAACGAAGAATGTAAAAATAACTGTTAAGATGATGATTTTTAATGTTTTAGTGAGAAATCGGTCCATTGCACCTAGTACTATAAAAAAATCCAAAGGCACTGAGATAAAAATCTTGGTGCCTTTGTTAATGAATGAAAAGCTGAACTGGAGAATTATCTAAACTAAATTACAGATTAAAGAGTAATGTTAAATGAATAGGAATTTTGAGTAAAAAATTCAATGTTGTTGGATTGATCTTAATATTTATATATAATATAAATTAGTTAAATATAAATTTAGTGAATCAGAGAATTGTTTATTATTCTAAACTTAGAGCAATAAAGGTTAACAATATATTTTGTGGAGGTATTTATAGATAAATGTCAAATAAAACTATAACAAGCATATATGGCGAATATAAAATTATATTTCTTGACGAGGTACATGCTGGAGAAATAGCTAAATGGCAATATCCAAGCCCTTATGATTTTTATAACTTTGATGATAATGATGAAACAGTCAAAGAGCTTTTAGAAGAAAGCTACTATTCTGTTTTTAATAAGCAAGAAGAATTAATTGGTTATTTCTGTTTTGGAAGTAGTGCACGTATTACCACTTGTGAAGGTTTCATATTTTCAGATACCGCATTGGACATAGGATTGGGTATGAAACCAGAACTTTGTGGAAAAGGTTTAGGTCTTGATTTTTTATATGCAGGATTTGCATTTGCTGAATCAAATTTATTGGGACATAAGGCAAATTTTCGACTATCTGTTGCTCAGTTTAACGAAAGAGCAATAAAACTATATAGGAAGGCTGGGTTTACTTTTCATCAAACTGTTACTCATAAATCACTGAATATGCCGTTTTATATAATGCTCCGTAATGCTAATATATAAGTTTTAAATTACTTTGATTAACTAGATTGAGAGAAAATTAAATATTATATTTTATTAGATGAATTGTTCTAAGAATTTATTTATTATATGTAAGCGTTAATTTTAACTTATATTATTAATAATTCTACGAAAGCCTTTCATAGAATATAAAGTAAAATAGACTTTTTTCAAATATTTCCTTTTTTAAAAAAAGTGGTATTTCTAGATGATTCTAATGATATAATATTGAAAAAAATATGTAATGAAAAAGATTTTTAAACAAAGCCGATTTATATTTTGTGAGGTATAGCAATGAAGATAAAAAGAATTTTAAGTGACAAGAAACAATTTCTTGATTTGCTGCTGCTAGCAGATGAACAAGAAGATATGATTGATAAATATTTGGAGCGTGGAGATGTTTTTGCTCTATATGATGAAGACTTGAAAAGCATTTGTGTGGTGACAAAAGAAGATGAAGGAATATATGAATTGAAGAATATTGCAACTTATGAAAAATATCAAGGGCAGGGCTATGGAAAAGCTCTTATGAATTATATTTTTGATTATTATGGTGATATATGTAAAACTGTGTTTGTAGGCACAGGAGATAGTCCTTTTACTATTCCTTTTTATGAGCATTGTGGATTTAAAATTTCACATAGAGTTAAAACTTTTCTACTGATAACTACGGTCAGCCTATTTTCGAAAATGGGGTTCAACTTATTGATATGGTCTATTTGAGAAAAGATTTCTAAAGTTTAGAAGTAATTGGAAAAGTATTGATAGGGTATAACATTATTTAAAGGTTAGATAGACTTGGTGTTGATATATAAACATAGACACAAAATAAAATTCTATATATACTAATAATAAAGGAAGTTAAATTTTAAGGTTTTATCCAAATTGCAAGTATTATAGGAATTATGATTAAATCGCAATAGCGTTTTAATATAAATAAATCGAAAAGGAGTGGTGCTTTATGAAAAAGAATATAACAATAATATTAAAAGTGAATGGAGGTATCACTCAAAATTAGCCTCCAATAAAATAAATGGAGGGTAAAATGACAGATAAAATTATAATTAAAAGGATTAAATCAGAGGAAGAATTATCTAAGTTTTGGGAGATAAGGGATCAATATATGCTTGAAGATATAATTCCAAATTGTGAATTAGGAGAACTTAGAAGTGAAGAGGATAAAGGATGGTTTTTTTTGGATGAATATTGTAACCACATGGAAAAATTATTCCGAAGAAAACAAGATACAGCCAATCCGGTCTTCTTTATAAAGGATGATAATATAATAGGTTTTGCATCTTATTGTACTTATTTCTCTGAAGATGGGAAATGCTTTATAATTGATTTCTGTATTCTTTCTCAATATAGAAATCAAGGACTAGGAACAAAAGCTTTCCAAGAAATTAGTGAAAAAGAAATAAAGCGGGGAGCTAGATATTTTGCTTTAAATGTATATAATAATAGAAATAAAAATTTTTGGGAGAAACAAGGCTTTAAATTTGATGGACAGGATGAATATGGTTCTGTACTAATGCGTAAAGATATGTCAGGGGACTCATCTGCTAAACTATTGGATAGTAGAGGATTTGATCTATGGTCAGAAGGTTATGATAAAGATGTAGAGATATCGGAGCAAAATAATCAATATCCTTTTGCAGCCTATGAAGAAGTGCTAAATACTGTTTACAATAAAGTTCATAAACATAAAGGAGTAATTTTGGATATTGGTTTCGGAACAGGTACATTAACAAAGCGATTATATGATAATGGTAATAAAATCTATGGAATTGATTTTTCAAAGAAGATGGTTCAAATTTCACAGAAGAAGATGCCAGAAGCAAAGTTGATACAATTTGATTTTACAAAAGGTCTTCCTAAAGAATTAGATGGAGTGATGTTTGATTCAGTTATTAGCACATATGCTATTCATCACCTAACAGATGAACAAAAAATAAGCTGTATTAATGAAATATTACAATATTTAAAAGGCGATGGAGTTATTGTATTTGGAGATGTTTCTTTTAAAAATAAATACGAAATGATAATGGCAAAAGAAAAAGATAAGGACTTGTGGGATGATACTGAACATTATCTTATAGCCGATGAAATAATGAAGCTATTACCAGATTTAAAAGTTGATTTTGAGAAGCTATCCTACTGCTCTGGTGTTTTAACTATAAAGAAATAATGAAGCATTTAGCATGTTTAGAAATAGTTTTTAGTGATTAAATATTATATTTCATTGATTAGACCATTATTTCTAATAGGACGATAGACAATATGAGAATAGAAACTGAATATTATAAAGCTAAATTGGCGGTAGGTTTAATATCTTACCGCTTTTTATTATCAAGATTTGGAACTAATGTTATTTTAAACTATGGGAGTAATATGATTCTTTTATCTAGCAGTTCAAGTCCTAGATAATTAGTATTTTATAAATAAAGAAAGTTTACACCTTTTACCTCTTTCTAGGGATTTTATAATATAATTTTCCAATTGGTTCATTTATATTAAAATATGTAATAATATAAATGAACTTTTTTAATAGTCAAATACTCTTATATATAGATAGGGGTGGGAAAGTGAAAGAAGAACTGCTAATAAAACAAGCAAAAAATGGAGATAAAGAAGCTTTACTTAAGTTAGTCATGGCTCAAAAAACAGATTATTATAAATTAGCCTATGTTTATATGAAAAATGAAAATGATGCTTTAGATGCAATACAAGACATGATAGTCATCCTATATGAAAATATACACAAACTTAAGAAAGATACTGCTTTTTATAGTTGGAGTAAGACAATATTAGTTAATTCCTGCAAAAATATATTGAAAAGAAAAAATTGTTTCCTTAGAAGAAGTAAAAGAAGAAGGTAGCTATGAAGCATATCATAATCCTGAAAATAAGGTAGTTTTAGAAAAATACTTATCTATGTTAAGTTCTAAGCATCAGGAGGTAATTAGATTAAGATACTTACTTGACCTTGATTATAAGACCATAGGAGAAATACTTAAAATTCCTCTTGGTACAGTGAAATCAAGGATAAATGCGGCTATGAGAAATTTAAAGAGGATTTATGGGGAGGATGATGTAAATGGCTAATATTGAAAAGCTACTAACTGATGGCAAAAAGGAATTAGATAATTTATATATACCAGAAAATATGGAAGTAAGGTTGAGAGCTACCTTAGATAGTATACCTAATAAAAAAAGAAGTTTTAATATCAAAGGAAAGATTGCAGTATTAATTATTCTAGCACTTCTTATAGGATACAATGCAAATACCTTGGCCTATTATGCAAAGGGATTAATTGGATATGATAATGTGATGAATGGAACCTTACAAGAGTTAAATGAGTTAGGAAGGGGACAAATTATAGATAATCTTATACATTTAAAAATGGAATAAGGTCACATTAGATGGCGTAATGTTAGATGATAATAATTTAATCTTATTCCATACTATAAAAGATCCTTCAGGTAACGTGGAAGATGCGTATTTAGATTTAGAAATTCATCAATTAGAAGGATTATTTGGAACCACTTATAAATATGGTGGGTATGGAGAAATAAATGAAGATGGTACTGAGATGAAATGGATCATAACCTAAAAATCCCTATTAATAAAGTTATTGATGCGAATCAAAGAAAACTAAAAGTTAGATCATTAATAGCATCGCCAACAACTACAGTTGTAAAGGGACAAATTCAAAATATAGTTGAGCTAGGAATAGACCAAATTACAGGACAAAGATTTATGCCTGAAAATATAGAACTAATACTAATAGCTGATGGGAAGGAAGTTGATTTGCAAAGTTCGGGTGTGAGTACAGATATAAAAGGTAGCCGATTTAATATGTCTTATGATGCACTACCCCAAGATACAAAGAATATTGAAATAAAATCAAAATCATTTGGAGGAAACTATGAGGTTAATAAAACTATAGAAATGGAGAAAGGAAAGATTAATAAAAGTGTCAAAATATTAGAGCAGGATATTAGAATTAACGAAGTTTATGAGTCAAAGGGAAATACCTATATAAATATAACTACAGATGAAAATTTAACATTGAGTAAAGCGCTCTTAGATATAGATGGAAAACAAATAGGAGCAGATGAAACCATTCCAGGAGATTATGAAAAATTAGTAGATGGAGATAGCACCAAAGTAAATTATACTAGAACTATTAAATTTAAAGGAACTGGAGAAAAGTTGGTACTAGATGTTCATAGAATTAGATATAATAAAAGTTACGATAAGACAATATATAAATATAATATAAAATAATTAATGAGTTAGGGGGAAGCCTAACTCATTAATATATAGCCATTTTACGAAGGTGCTTTTATTTATATAAGAAAGCCTATTGTAGACAATGTATATCATAAAGGAATATGTTTGTATAATATACTTGTGATTTATTTTATAATAAAGATAAATAACTTGGATAAGACTTTATTGCTGAAGTTTAGTATAATAAAATAATGTTATGTTATAAATAAAAGGAGAGTATAATATATGGACTATCAAATCAAACCATTACAGTCTTCAGATGACTTATCGCCTGTTTTAAATATATATAAATCTAATAATGAGTATTTTCAAATAGTATCTCAAGAAGATGCATCTATGGATGCTATATTGAAGGATATGACCGAAGTACCGCCTAATACGAGCACAGATCAAAAATGTTTCTGCCTCATTACGGAAAATGGTAATCCAATAGGAGTGATAGACTATATCGAAAATTATCCAGACCAAGATGTTCTTTATATTGGACTTTTTCTTGTAGATGGTAAAAAGCATAATAGGGGAATTGGAAGTGAGATTTATAAATATATTGAAAGAATAGCTATGGATGAAGGTTATGAAAGGATTAGATTAGGAGTTGTACAAGAAAATATAAAGGGGTTGAGGTTCTGGCAAGAAATGGGCTTTATAACTGTCAAAACTGTAAAAAGTAGCATAAAACCTGAAACAAATTGGACAATTCATGTTATGGAAAAAAGGCTCTCGGTAAGTAAATAGGAGGTATTTTTAGTTATAGTGAGTTCGACTTATAAAGTTATAATAAAAGGTATAAAAAAGGAGTGTTATGATTATATGATTAGATATCCTTCTAAGGGTGTTTTCCATCCATTGGACTTACAGTCTCCATATAATTATCTTGCTGATGTAGGTGATCTTCCTTATGAATCAGCTCTCCAAAAAGCTTTAGTTGAATCGGAAAGGAACCAATGGAAATATCTTGTCTGTAAGTTAATTAGCGCAGTAGATGGACATTAACAATGAAAGAAGAGGTTGTTATGAAATATTTTAAATATACGAACAAAGAAATAGAATATTTAAAAAAGAAGGATAAAAAGCTTGGGAAAGAAATAGATAGGATAGGTATGGTAAAAAGAGAAGTAGAGCCAGATATATTTTCAGCACTTATTTCAAGTATAATAAGTCAACAAATATCTACTAAGGCAGCAATTACGGTGAAAAATAGACTTATAGAACTGATTGGAGAGATTATTCCACAAAATATAAATAAAATTGAATTGGAATCTATACAAAAATGTGGAATGTCTTTAAGAAAAGCGAGTTATATTAGGGGAATAGCCGAAGTAGCTATTAATAAGACAGTAGATTTTGAAAATCTTCATAGCATGACAGATGATGAAGTGATTAAAGAATTGACTTCACTCAAGGGTGTAGGAGAGTGGACGGCCGAGATGTTACTTATACATTCGTTGCAAAGGCCTAATATACTTAGTTATAAAGATTTAGGTATTCGAAAGGGGATAATGAAATTATATAAATTAACAGAACTATCAAAAAAGGAATTTGAGATATATAGAATCAAATATTCACCTTATTGTTCAGTTGCATCTTTATACCTATGGGAAATATCTAGTGAAACCACAGAAGGGAAAGATTAAAAGATTAGGAAGGGGAGGTAATGAAAAATTTTTTAAAAGAGTTTTCAGTATGGAGAAAAGATTAGAAAAAATGGAGAAACTTAATAGGGCTAGACAGTGACAGGAATATTATTTTATAAGCAATTTAAAGAAATTATAGTGTCCTCTTGATATGCACCATATAAATTATACTATGGGGTTGTTTTATAACTAAAAGATAGTTGCATTTTTTTGATTTTTGCTTCATGATTAAATTTAGTATAATTTCTCATGATAGATTTGTCATACTAAAAAAGAGGTCTAAGCTAAATAGCTTCTAGACCCCTTTTTTTATTGATTGTTTATTTGAAGTAGTTCCTTTTTATATTATTCCTCAGAATATATCATTCTAGCATATTTAGTTTCAAAACCTAATTTTTCGTATAAGCTAATAGCTCTTTTATTATCGAAATCTACATGTAGTGATAGATTACCATTAGTAAGTTCTATCATCTCATTAATTAATTCTGTAGCAATACCCCGTCCTTTATTACCTTTTTTAGTTACTATATATGCAAGGTGGTAAGTGGGAATAAAGTCTTTAAATCCAGAATGAACTACAACACAAACCCCTTGTGGAATATTATTCCGAAGTGCCAAGAGTATAAAACCCGTATCTACTGCAGTATTTACGGCATCTAAAGTTTCTTTTAATGGATCTGAATAATCTAGAAGCCATTCTTTAATCCATTTAGAGATTTCTTCTTTAGGATATTTTTCAAAATCTTTTACCCTATATAATTGTAAGTCACTTTTGCCATCATTTAAAATAATTGCATGTTTACCATTTTTAATCTTACCTTCCTTTGCCAGCTTATAAAAACCAGCAAAAGAATAAGCTTCTTCTGTTGACAAAATAATATTTTCTTGTTCTCTTAAAACTTTAGCACTTTCCTTTAAGAGATCTTGATTTACAGATACTATTCTACCTTCTGTATCGTGAATCGCTTTTAAAGTGTCTTCCAAAAGAGAACCCTTTCCAGTGAATAAATGCCTTGTATATTTATTTACTTCTATATTATAGTTCTCTAAACCATCGATTCCCATATTTTTTTTATAATCGTCAAAGATAGCATTGCCTTTAGGAATAGTACAAGAAAATATTTTAGGATATTTGTTAATATGACCATGTGCCCATTTGTTTACAAAGCCATTATAAAGGCTGGCTACAGTGTATCCATAACTAAGCTGAGTAAATACTGTTGATATATTATTTCCAAGTTTGTCTGATATTTCTTCTCCTAATTGTTGTAATGCAATGACACTAAGATTTCTATTTCTATATCCATTAGATGCATTATACATATTATGCTCATTACAGTAACCGCCAACTAGCTTATACATATGGCTTGTGTCACTTTTACTGAAATCAACTAAAGATTCCTGGGGAAACAAAGGAAGCTTCCAATCCTCTCCTTTAAAATATGGAATATTTACTTCAATATTTTCTTTTTCAGCAAAATGAATAATAGAATTGATGTAGTCATTTGAACCGTTAACGAGGATTTTATCCTTGTTTTGATTTATAGCATCCTTAATTATTACCTCCGATATCCTATCAAATTTATGCCCGTATGGATTTGAACCTTCAAGTTTTAAGTAAATTTTTTTAACCCCTAGATATTGCTCTAACTTTTTGGCCCGCATAAGAGGGGTCTTGCCAGAAATATTCAAAGAATCACTCCCTGTATTTAGTATGTTAATTAGTATAACATATATTCCTACAATGTAAAATATATTAAGAATCATTGTTAATATCCATATATTACTGGCAAAAAATATAAATTGAAGCACAATAGACTTATTGATATAGACCAGTAAGTTTATAAAATAGGGAATAAACTATTATGTATGAAATTAATAAAGTTATAAAAGCCCCATTACGAAGAATTAGAGGAATATTTACAGTATTTATAGAATATAAGCTATAACAAAGATAATTAATTATTTAGTTAATAACTATTATATTGAAAGAGCGGTGATACAATGGTGATAAAGAAACCTATTCCAGATAAAGAGAACTGGAGTGCATCAGAAATTATACAGATTATTTGTGGTTTTATCTTAGCAATTGTAGTGACTATAATTACATTTATGTTGTTTAGGGCAACTGCAGATATATATAGTCCTTCGGGATTGCAAGAATTAGAAGGTACCTATGAGTATGGATTAGGTACATTACTATTAGGTTGGATTCCAGCTGTTATAGGGATGTTTACTTTACCTTTAAATATACTTTTATGGTCAAATGCAGTTTCTAATAAGCTTAAAATAAGTTATTTATCATTAGCCTTGTTCTTTATAATAATAGTAGTAGGTAAAGGAAATAAGCTTTTATCCAGTATCTTTATACCATTAATATTAATAAATATATTACTTATTTCTTTTCAGCGTTACCATATCTCTAAAAATAAACTTGCAGAAAAAGATGAATGATGGTTAGGGAATTTAGAGGGTAGTAAAATGAAGGGGAAATTCCTTGAAAGAGTGAAGAATATTATACGGATTTATCTAAAAAATATTAATATAGGGCACAGATCATATTGTGATTATTATTAAAAACGAGTCAATAGTAGACGGAAATGAAAATCAAAAAATATTAGGATTAAATTAAAGAGATACCAGGAATATTATAAATATTTGATGCTATGGATTTGAGAGAAAAATTTAAAACTATAAATTCTATGTGACACTACCAAATTATAAGGTCTAATAAAAGTAGGTAGGTGATGAGATGAAAATACAAAGTCCACACGATAAGTTTTTAAGGAAACCTTTGGGGATATAGAAGTAGCAAAGAACTTTTTAAGTAACTATTTACCAGAAAGCATTATGCAAATCATAGATTTAGACACAATAGAGCCCCAAAAAGATAGTTTTATAAACAAAGAACTTCAAGAAGGCTTTTCAGATTTACTTTTCAAGGTAGATATAAATAAAGAGAGGGATATATTTACAAAAGATAGTGAAGAATTGTTTAAATCTATTTTAAAATCAATAGAATATCTACAAGAACTAGAAGATAAACAAATGGGAATAGAATATTTTGAAATACTTATGAGATATATTTTTAGTGCTGGCAAAGACGTATCCAAAAAAGATATTAATAAGATAGTTCAAAAGATTGAAAATACCTATCCAGAAGGGAGTGAGCGGGTTATGACTTTAGCTGAAATACTTAGAAAAGAAGGAATAGAAAAGGGAATGGAAAAAGGAATGGAAAAAGGAATAGAAAAAGGAAAAACGAAAGCTCTTGAAAAGGCTGTGATAAAATTATTAACTAAAAAGTTTGGAGTTTTACCGGAAGAACTTAAGATAGGAATATCAAAACTAGATGCCGTAACTTTAGAAATTATAATCGATGGTATATTTGAATATGAAAGCCTAGAAGATGTTAAAAAATATATATTATAGGATATAATTGACTGGCTGTAGTATAATAGCTAGTTATTTTATATCCTATAATATAAGAAAATATAAATTAGAGTGATATTATGCAACAGAAAAGATTAAAGAATATATTAAAGAATATATTAAAGAATATATTAATCATTCAGGTTCATGGTCCTTCGAGCCTTTAGAATTACTAGGTTTTCTCAGAACATTAGCAAGTTTTAAGACATCAATTTGAGATAAAATGAATTCTAAATTAGTTTCTTGTTGGAATTCTATAAATTCCTCAAAGGAAATAGAGTTGTTTCTCAAATATACATATTAAGGGGTTTCATTCTTCTCGGATGATTTTTGTTCACACTTAATTAATTCGATAAATTGGGGTGAAACCCTTTTTGTTTTTGGATAAAATTAAGTAAAATCAATATTTTATCATAATATATAATATACAGTTGAGGCCAGTATAATAATAGGGTATAATAAATTAAACATACATATATATACAGTATAGGAACAAATCGGATTATGTCGTAAAAACTCATAATATACCTGACTTTGATTAGAATTACAAAAAATTATCAGGGGTTTTAAAGTAATAAGTCTAATGAGATACCACATGGGGAGTTTATAATTTAAAAAGGTAGACTATTTTATTTGAAAAGTTAGGAGATAAAGTAGATGAAAAGAATATTATTATTACTGCTATTATTAACTTTAATCTTAAGTGGTTGTACTATGAAAAAGAAAGAAGAAAAGAAAGGTTTACCAACGAAAGAAGAAGTTCTAGAAGAAATGCTTGATTATTTAGAAGATAAATATGGTGAAGAATTTGAAGTAGATTCCATTGATTTTGCATGGTGGGGAAATCCAGGAAGAGAACATATGTTAGCATATCCGAAGGATAGGGAGAATGATGATAGAGTATTTGCTTTAGTGAGAACATATGAAGAAGATGGTTCGGTAACTTATGAGGATGGGTATGTAGGTTATGTGATGGAACCTATAGTTGTTGGAAAGTATGAAAGTATTGTTAAAAAGTATTTTCCGGATAGTTTGGTTTTTGCTGGGTTCGCCAATAATTATCTATATCCAGAAGAGCTTTTAATTTTTCCGTAAAAAATTCCCACCAACTCTCAATACCCTCCAAAAACCAAAAAATCTTACCAATCTTGCAATGATCCCTAATTACTATAAAATATATATAGATAAATATACTAAAGTAAGAAATAGACTAGTTTAGGAGGAATCTAATGTTAGAAGGAGATACTAGAAATAAAGTTGATAGAATATGGGAGGTATTTTGGACTGGAGGAGTTACCAATCCCCTTTCAGTTATTGATAAATTACATATCTATTATTTATAAGAGGATTAGATAATTTAGAAACTAAAAAAGAAAAGGAATCCCAGGTTTTAGGTATAGAATTTAAAAGAATATTTCCAGATGACAGGCAATATTTAAGATAGAGTTAATTTCAAAATTATGAGGCAGAAAAGTGTATCAAATAGTTTCAGAAGAGGTATTTCCGTTCATTAAAGAATTATATGGAAATGAAGAACCAGGGGTAATATTAGAGGAGATAAAAGGTCTAGAAGTAGAGATAAGGGATGGATTAGGTGAATTGGAAAGAATGGTAGAGGGAAAGTGATATTATGACAATTAAGAGTATACGATTAGGGGATTATTATAATATTAGAAAAGGAAAAAAGGTTATAGAACTTGAAGTAAAAAAAGAAGGCAGTATACCATATATTCAAATAGAACATTTAAGGAATGATTAGAATATTAAATATTGTATGCCTAGTGAAAAATATATTATAGTAAATAAAGATGATATAATTATTGCATAGGATGATGCTAATGCAGGTACTGTAAGCTACGGATTAGAAGGAGCTATTGGAAGTATTTTGGCAAAGTTAAGTAATAGTGATGAAAAAATATATACGCCGTAATGGTTACATGGGAACGTGTCATAATAGTGATAGGTGTAATATGTATTATAAAATCAAGGCTTTCAGGAACTTTAACAAATATATTTCATGTATTGCTTAGAGTAATTAGTAGATAATTGTTGTAAGCAGTGTATGAAAAGCAGGGATTTAATTCTTTAAGAATTTATAATTATATGGTATATTTATATTATAATCACTGTCAGCTACGAGGTATCAGTTTAAAAGTGCGACATAAAAGTTATTTTTGGGGGGGTAGATATATATGAATATTGAAATAAAAGCATATGATAAAGAAGATATTGTAGAAATAATTTATATATGGAATGAGGTTGTTCAAGATGGTATTGCTTTTCCACAGATGAATTTATTAACGGAGAGCAGTGGGGATGATTTCTTTTCAAAACAATCCTTTACTGGTGTTGCCTATGATATAGACAGAAAAGAAATTGTTGGTCTATATATACTTCATCCTAATAACGTTGGACGATGTGGCCATATTTCTAACGCAAGTTATGCAGTAAAAAAATGTATGCGTGGTCATCGTATTGGTGAAAAACTTGTTATTCATAGTATGAACAAGGCAAAAGAATTAAACTTTAAGATTTTACAATTTAATGCAGTAGTTAAGTCAAATGAATATGCACTTCGACTATATGAAAAGCTTGGATTTACTAAATTAGGAGTTATTACTAATGGATTTCTGATGAAAGATGGAACATATGAAGATATCATTCCTCACTATTGTATACTGTAGCTGCAAATTTAAATTTGTATAGTTGAGAAAATGATAACAGTATAAGGTCAGGTTGATACGTAATATTAGTAAATGACGAACTAAATGAGTTCGTCATAGTTTAAAATTGCGAACTAAATGACCTTTGAAAATTGAATAATGCAGTATATAATTAGGTTATCATTTTAGTAAAAAATTAAATATTTATTGAAATATGATTTGTTTTATATTATTATGTAATGATATTTATCTATTATTTTTTACACTAAAATATAAATATCAGTCTGATTTTTATAATGGAGGCTATTATGATAAAGAATGATGAATATTTTATTAAAAAAGCAATTGAACTATCTTTAAAGGCAAGAGAACAGGGAAATGAACCATTTGGAGCCGTATTAGTAAAGGATAATGAAATTGTGATGAGTGGAGAAAATCAAATTAATTCAATTTCTGATCCTACACATCATGCTGAAATTGGATTGATTCGTAAATTTTGTTTAGAAAACAAAGTAAATGATTTAAGTAAATATATACTATATTCAAGTTGTGAGCCATGTGCTATGTGTTCAAGTGCTATGGTTTGGTCTAAACTTGGAAAATTGGTATATAGTGTCTCACATGAACAATTAGCAGAAATTGCAGGGGGTAATATTATGATTCCATGCAAAGAAGTGTTTGAAAGAAGTCCACATCAGACAATTGTTGTAGGTGAACTATTAAATGAGGAAGGTTTGAAAGCTTTTGATGGTTATTCTTTTGTATAAGGAATTTTACTTTATCTGGCTTTAGAAACAGATAAATTTCTATGAGTAAATTTAATATATTAAGAAGAGAAAATTAAATATAAATTAATAAAAATACCGTATTATTCAAAAGAATATACGGTATTTTTTAGTTCATAATTTTAGTAAAATGCGTCGCAACATAATAAGATTTGAAGTAATTAAAATTAAAAAATATAACTTAGCAGTTTAGATGTAAAAGTCTGGCCATCATAGGCAAAAACCTAAAGATAAATGGATAATTGTAGAAAACTCCATGAAGCTATAATTCCAAATGATTTATTTTTGGCAGCTTAGGAGATACTTGATAACAATAAAAAGAAAGACCACTTTAAAATAACAAGATACGATCTAGAAAGAAATCCAGTCAATAAGTATAGAGGTATAATTTTTAATGGTAATACTAAGCCGCTTCTAATGAGGAATGGGGTTAGAAGTAATAAAAAACTAAGAAATGTACTGAGTATTGATGCAAGTGGAGCATATTGTAAAGATAGGATAATTGGTATAAGCAAGATGAAGATTGAGGTGGTAGAAAAACATCGGATTTCCCTTTCTTTTAGGATTTCTAGGCTTAATTCAGATTTAAAAAAATTATATGAAGCTTATAGTTTAGGAACGATTGAAAAGGAGGATTACCTGGAGGAAAGAGAATTAAATAGAAAGAGTTTAAGTATCTATGAAAGAGGAGGTATATATTTTACAAATATTCAAGATGAAGTAACTAATATAATAGAAAGTGAAGGAGAATTTACAATAGAAGATTTTAAAGACTATAAAAAGAAAGTTAATCGTTATATAAATGAAAATCAAAATCATATTTCTATATACAAACTAAAAAATAATGAAAGACTTACAGCTAGTGATTTTAAAGAGTTAGAAAAAATTTTATGGAGTGAAGTTGGAACTAAAGAAGAATATGAAAGAGAATATGGAGACAAATCTTTATCTATTTTAGTAAGGGAGATAGTAGGTTTAGATCAAAAGGCAGCTAATGAAGCTTTTTCTGAGTTCTTAAATAATAAAAATTTAAATAGTAAACAAATTAGATTTCTAAAACATATAGTGGATTATGTAGTTAAAAATGGAGTTATGAAGGCCAAAGAATTAACGGAAGAACCTTTTAGAAATATAGGTAGTATTATTGAAGTATTTGATACAGAAACAGCCTTAAAAATAGTAAATACTATTGAAGAAATAAATGAAAATGCAACTAATATCATAGGAGCATAGTAAAAAAATAACCCTACTAAATTAGTAGGGTTAAATTAATATTAAACAAGGGGTTTTTCTACTTTAACACCTTGAACATACCTTTCTTCAATATTTCTATCATCACCAATATAAATAAATCTTTGTATTCTTTCTTCTAAGGAAAGCTTTTTAAAGTTGCCTAGATTTGAATCGTCAATTATTAATGCATCAAAATCATAATCTTTTTCAAAGCTTCCTACTTTTCCAAAGAAACTGCCGCCACCTTTTGTACCAAGATAGAATGCTTCACTTGTAGTCAATGGAGCAAGTTCTTTATTTGTTTCTAACCATTTTATTTTTGAAGCTTGAATAGCGGAAACCATTACATTAGTAATACTAACCTTATGTCCTCCTGATACATCTGAACCCAAACCAACGGGTATTCCTTTATCTAAAAATGTTCTAACAGGCATAATTCCACTAGATAGGTTATAATTTGAATGAGGACAGTGAGCTATATGTACTTGATTTTCTGCCATTAAAACTAGCTCTTCCTCTGTATTATGGATACAATGAGCCATAATGGTTTTCTGCTGTCCAAATAATCCAAAATTATTATATACACTAGAATAATTTTCAGATTCAGGATGTAGCTCTTTTACCCATTCTACTTCACCAATATTTTCATTTAGATGAGATTGAATAGGAATATTATATTCTTTAGAAAGTTTTCCTAAAGCCTCTAATAATTCTGGAGTACATGTAGGAACAAATCGTGGAGTAATAATAGGTTTTACTACACTTGATTTATTATTATAATCTATTAATATTTCTTCTGTTTCTTTTAAAGAAATATTAGTATCTTCTGTTAAATATTCAGAAGTATTTCTATCCATGTTTACTTTACCAACATATCCTCCAAGGCCTGATTTTATCAATAAATCTAAAAGCAATTTAGTACTTTCTTTGTGAACACTAGAAAAAAGAGAAATTCTTGTAGTTCCATTTTTCCAAATATCTTCAATCATTTTTGTATAAACTTTCTCTGCATAATCTATATCTTTATACTTGCCTTCTTCTGGGAAGGTATAAGTTTCTAACCAAGGAATAAGTTCCTTATCTAATCCTAATCCCCTATTAGGGTATTGAGGAGCGTGAAAGTGTAAATCTACAAATCCAGGTATAATAATTTTATCTCCTATATTTCTAACTTTTATATTATTATATTTTTCATCTAAACTAGGATAAATGCCTTCTACTTTTCCATTTTTGACTATTAAGTAATGATTTTCATAAGTAATAAAAGAATCTTTAGTAGGTGTAAATGCTATATTTCCTTTAAAGATTAATATGTTTTCTCTATCTGTCATACTGTCCAACTCCTTATATTATAAGATAGTAGTAAATTCGATATATAATCGTTATACCCTTTGTATAGTTTTAACAAAAAACAACTAAGGAGACCTTAGTTGTTTTTTAAGACTTTCTTTAAAGTTTTTATGCATAATTTATTTTCTTCCATAGTACCAATAGAAATTCTAATAAAGGTTCCAGCCATAGGCCTGATAATTACTCCAAGTTTTTGCATTTCTTTAAAAACTTCATTTCCATCTCTTTTAACATCTACAAAAATGTGATTAGCTTCTGAAGGTGGGAAGAATAATCCCATGTTTTCTAATTCCTCATAAAAATACTTCTTACCTTCTAAATTATTATTATAAACTTCTTTTAAAAACTCCTCATCTTCAAGGGCGGCTACTGCTGCAACTTGTCCTAAAGAATTCACATTGAAAGGTCCTCTTACTTTATCGATATTTGTAACAATATCTTCATTTGCTACTATATAGCCTACTCTTATTCCAGCTAAGCCATAGGCTTTTGAAAGGGTTCTCATAACTATAACATTTGGATATTTTTTCATAAGTTCTATACTGTTCTTTGGATAATCTTCTCTTGTAACATAATCTCTATAAGCTTCATCATAGGCGACTACAACGTTTTCAGGTACCTTATCTAAAAAGTCTAATACCTCTTTTTTAGTTACCATTGTACCTGTTGGATTATTTGGATTACATAACCAAATAAGTTTTGTTTTTTCTGTTATGGATTCCAACATACCCTCTAAATCATAAGTATAATTTTTTAATGGAACAATTACAGGTTTTCCACCCATCATTTCGGCGGTAGCTATGTATCTTGGAAAGGTAATATCTGCCATAATAACTTCATCATCTTTCTCTAAGAGGGTTTTAGATATTAAGTCAATCATTTCATCAGCACCACTAGAAGGAAGTATCTCCCTTGTGGATACATTAAATTTTTTAGCAAGTGTTTCTTTAAGAATAGTTGCATTACCATCAGGATAAGTTGCCAAATTGTCTAAAGAGTCCATAATAGCTTTTTTAGCCTTTTTAGAGCAACCTAATGGATTTTCATTTGATGCTAATTTAACAACCTTGTCCAAGTTAAACTCTCTTTTAACATCTCTAATAGGTTTTCCTGGCTTATAGGGTTGTAAGTCTTTAATTTCTTTTCTAAAATGTATTGACAAAAGATCAGCTCCTTTCAGATCTATCTAAATTTTAGTATATCAACCATAGTGAATAAGAGCAAGAAAAAAGTATTAGAATTTTTTAAAAGTTCATGATACAATTTAATAAAGATACTTTAATTAACATCTTATAAGTTTATTATGAGGATATTATATTTAAGGAAATAAATTTTTAAAGGAATTTAAAAACTTTTGTAGAATAATAACTCATAAGGAACAAAAATGCTTGTTAAGGGGGAAAAGTATATATGAAAGTATATGGAACAGATGAAATTAGAAATGTAGCCTTAATCGGTCATGCTGGCAGTGGTAAAACAACGTTGACAGAAGCTTTATTACATGCAGCAGGTGTTACAAAGAGAAAGGGAAGTGTTGAAGATGGAAATACTATGTCTGATTTTAATGAAGAAGAAATATCCAGACAAGTTTCAATTGGAACTTCTATAATTCCCATAGAAAGTAATAATATTAAATATAACTTTTTAGATACTCCAGGATATTTTGATTTTGCTGGGGAAATGTTAGGCGCCTTAACGGCAAGTGAAGGAGCAATTCTAATAGTAGATGCTGCGTCAGGTGTAGAGGTAGGTACAGAAAAGGCATGGAAATATACAGAAGATTTTAATATACCCAAAATAATATTTTTGAATAAAATGGAGAAAGAAAACGTTAACTATGAAAAATCATTTAACCAATTGAAAGAGTTTTTTGGAGACAATATAGTACCTTTCACTCTACCAATAGGGCAAGTAGAGGATTTTAAAGGAATAGTAAATGTATTTGGTGAAGAGTCAAACATTCCAGAAGAATTAAAAGATGAAGTAGAATCAATTAAAGAAATGTTAATGGAAAAAGTGGCAGAAACAGAAGAAGAATTAATGGAAAAATATTTTGAAGGAGAAGCGTTTACTGATGAGGAGTTACAAAGAGGTTTAAAAAATTCGCTAAAGAATGGAGATTTAGTTCCCTTATTGGTAGGTTCAGGAGATAAGGATATAGGTATGGAAGAATTACTGGATACAGTGAAAAAATATATTCCAGCGCCAAGCGAAGTAGATGAAAAAGTAAATCCAGAAGAACCTTTTTCAGCATCAGTATTTAAAACAATCGTAGACCCCTTTGTTGGTAAATTAACCTTGTTTAAAGTAAAATCGGGTAAGATAAAAAAAGATGATAATATTTACAATTCAAATAGAGAAGATTCAGAAAAGCTTAGTGGTTTATTTGTATTAAGAGGAAAGGAACAAATAAATGTATCGGAAATAGTAGCTGGAGATATTGGAGCAACTTCTAAGTTACAAGTAACAGAAACTGGGGATACTTTATGTGATAAAGATAATATGATTACTTATGAAGGAATAGAGTTCGCAGAACCAACATTATTTTTTGCTATGGAACCAAAGTCAAAGGGAGATGAAGAAAAAATAGGAACTTCTCTATCAAGACTAAGAGAAGAGGATCCAACTTTTACAGTAGAAAGAAATAGTGAAACTAAACAGTTATTAATCGGCGGACAGGGAAATATGCAGATAAACGTAATTAAAGATAAATTGAAAAATTCTTTTGGGGTAGAGGTAGAATTAACTACACCGAAAGTAGCATATAGGGAAGCTATAAAGGGGAAATCAGATGTACAAGGTAAACATAAGAAACAAAGTGGTGGCGCAGGTCAATATGGTGATGTATTTATAAAATTTGAACCTGCTGAAGAAGAGTTTATTTTTGAAGAAGAAATATTTGGTGGAGCAGTACCAAGACAATATTTTTCAGCAGTAGAAAAAGGGTTAGAAGAAGCTTTAGAACGTGGACCTCTTGCTGGTTATCCAGTAGTTAATGTTAAAGCTACATTATATGACGGTTCTTATCATCCAGTAGATTCCAATGAAATGGCCTTTAAAATGGCTGCTACTTTAGCCTTTAGAAAAGGTATAGTTAAAGCAAAGCCTATATTACTTGAACCTATTATGAAAGTTGAAGTATTAGTTCCTGAAGAGTATATGGGGGACGTAATGGGAGATATGAATAAACGTAGAGGACGAATATTAGGAATGGAACCTCAAGAAGATGGTAAGCAACTTGTTATATCAGAAGCACCTCAATCTGAGTTATTTGAATATGCTATTGATTTAAGAAGTATGACTCAGGCAAGGGGAAGTTTTACAATGGAATTTATTAAATATGAAGAAGTTCCAGCAGAAGTAAGAGAGAAAATAATAGAAGAAGCTGAAGCAGAAAAAGAATAATATAAATAAAGGTCCAATCTAATCAGGATTGGACCTTTATTTAGTATAATGATTTTTTATTTATATCTTTTATTTAAATAAAAATTGGGTACTATACATATAGATAAGTTTTATGGTATAATGGACAATATAATCAAGGGCAAAGAAAGTCAAAGTCAAAAGAGGTGGAAATGTGCCAGGATTAAGTAATATAATCGAAGAATTCATAAAAGAATTGTTTAAAGAGGCAGAGGAAGGAATTGTAGAAATCCAAAGAAATGAACTAGCAGCATATTTTGATTGTGCACCTTCTCAGATAAACTATGTACTTACTACTAGGTTTACACCCTATAAGGGCTATTATATAGAGAGTAGAAGAGGTGGAGGAGGGTATATAAAAATAGAGAAGGTTAGTATAAAAGAAGATGAGAATATAAAGAGTTTAATAATAGATACAATTGGTGATTCAATTACTAAGTATAAATCTTATAATGTAATAGAAGGATTAGTAGATGAAGATGTAATTACAAAAAGAGAAGGAGAAATAATAAAAGTGGTATTAGGAGATAGTGCTTTAGCTAGTGTAACAAGTGAAAGAAATAAATTAAGAGCAGATATTCTCAAAAACTTACTATTAGTTTTTGTTGAATAATTGGGAGGGATTTAAATGTTATGCCAAGCTTGTGAAAAAAACCCTGCTACTCTTCACTATACTAAAGTAGTTAATGGTGAAGTGACAGAGTTACATTTATGCGAAGAGTGTGCCAAGGATCATAAGGAATTAGAATTTGATACCCCTTTTTCTTTTCATAAGTTTTTAACAGGATTAATTGATAATATTCAAGATTCACCAACGCAAAAAGAAGAAGATCTTGTATGTAAAACTTGTGGGATGAGTTATGAGAAGTTTAAACAAGTAGGTAAATTTAGTTGTCCTAATTGTTATGATGCTTTTAAAGATAGACTTATTCCATTATTTAAAGAAGTTCATGGACATAATAGTCATATAGGTAAGATACCTAAAAGAGGTGGTGGAATTATAGGTATAAAAAGGGAGTTAAAAGTTCTAAAAAGTCAATTAGATTCTTTGGTTAAGAAAGAAGAATTTGAAAAGGCAGCTATAGTAAGAGATAAAATAAAAGAATTAGAAGGGGAAATTGAAGGAGGTCGGAAGTGATGGGTATGATTAAATGGCTTGAAGGTACTGGGCCAGAAGAAGATGTAGTTATAAGTAGTAGAATACGCCTTGCTAGAAATTTAAACAATTATCAATTTCCTCAACATATGAACTTAGAAGATGCAAAATCTGTTACAGATGAAATATTAAATGCTGCAAAAGATAGTATAGATAGTGGAAATTATAACTTTGTTAAAATTAAGGATTTAGATTATCTAGATAAGGGATTTTATGTAGAAAAACATTTAATAAGTCCAGAGCTTGTTAAGAATTCTATGAAAAGTAGTGTGTTATTAAGGGATGATGAAAAAGTTGGAATTATGATAAATGAGGAAGATCATATAAGAATGCAAATTCTTTCATCAGGTCTTAATTTAGATGAAAGTTGGAATTTATGTAGTGAAATTGATGATGGATTAGAAGAAAGTTTAGACTATGCCTTTGATGAAAAATTAGGATATTTAACCTCCTGTCCTACTAATGTAGGCACAGGTCTTAGAGCATCTGTTATGCTTCATTTACCTTGTTTAGTTTTTACAAGATATATTAATAATATTATCCAAGCAGTAAATCAAGTTGGTTTGACAGTTAGAGGTCTTTATGGTGAGGGTTCAGAGGCTTTGGGAAATTTATTTCAAATATCTAATCAAACAACCTTAGGTGAAACAGAAGAGGAAATGATTCAAAAACTAAAAAATGTAGCTCATCAAATAATAAATAAGGAAAGAGATATTAGAGATGGATTTGTTAGTAGACGAAAAATGGAAATTGAAGATAGGGTTTTTAGATCCTATGGTGTTTTAAAGTATGTTAGGATAATTTCTTCTAGGGAAGCAATGAAACTATTATCCAATGTAAAATTAGGTGCAGAAATAGGTCTAATTAAAGATGTAAATGTAAAGGATATAAGTAATCTTATGATACTAACCCAACCTGCAAGTTTACAAAAAAGTTTTAAAAAAGAAATGACTAAAGGGGAAAGAGATACTAAACGAGCACAATTAATAAGAGATAAGATATAATGAGTTAGGAGGAATAGTATGGCTATGTTTAATAGATTTACAGAACGAGCTCAAAAGGCAATATTATTGGCTCAAGAGGAAGCCCGTAATTTAAAACATAATTATGTAGGAACAGAACATTTATTATTAGGGTTATTAAGTGAAGGAGAAGGTATAGCAGCTAAAACCCTAAATAATATGGGAATAGACTTAGAAAAGGCTAGAAATCAAATTATAAAATTAGTTGGAGAAGGAAAGTATGAAACAGATATATTAGGTTTTACACCTAGAACTAAAAGGATTTTTGAATTAAGTTTTGTAGCTGCTAGACAGTTAGGACATAATTATGTAGGAACAGAACATATATTGTTAGGATTAATAGAAGAAGGTGAAGGAATTGCTGTTGTAGTATTAGTTAATTTAGGTGCCGATTTAAACCAAATAAGGGAAAGTATAATAAAATCAGTTTCAGAAAATCACCCAAAACCTTCCCATGGAGCACCAAGTAAGAATAGTTCTACTCCAAACCTTGATAAATATAGTAGAGATCTAAATAAATTAGCTGAAGATGGGAAAATAGATCCAGTTATAGGTAGAATGAAGGAAATAGAAAGAGTAATTCAAATTTTAAGTAGAAGGACAAAGAATAATCCAGTTCTAATTGGAGAACCAGGAGTAGGAAAAACGGCTATTGGAGAAGGTCTGGCGCAGAAAATAGTTGAAGGGAATGTGCCGGAAACTAGTAGGAATAAAACGGTAGTCACATTAGATTTACCTGGTATGATAGCTGGGGCAAAATATAGAGGTGAATTTGAAGAAAGATTAAAGGCTGTATTAAAAGAGCTACAAGAGGCTGGGGATGTAATATTATTTATAGATGAACTTCATACTTTAGTTGGAGCTGGAGCAGCAGAAGGAGCTATAGATGCATCTAATATTTTGAAACCTGTTCTTGCAAGAGGTGAAATTCAAGTAGTGGGAGCTACTACAATAGATGAATATAGAAAATATATAGAAAAAGATTCAGCGTTGGAAAGAAGATTTCAGCCAATTATGATAGAAGAGCCTACCGTAGAAGATACAATTAAAATACTTGAGGGACTAAGAGATAAATATGAAGCCCACCATAGAGTGAAGATACAAGATGAAGCATTGAAGGCGGCATCAGAATTGTCTCATAGGTATATTACTGATAGATATTTACCTGATAAGGCTATTGATTTAATAGATGAGGCAGCTTCTTTAATAAGATTAAAATCCTATACAGCTCCAGATGGATTGAAAGATTTAGAAGAAAGATTAGAGGAATTGTACCAAGAAAAAGAAGAAGCAGTTAATACTCAAAACTTTGAAAAAGCAGCAAGAATTAGGGATGAAGAAAAAAGAATAAAAGATGAATTAAAGGAAGAAAAAGGTAAATGGCAACAAAAGAAGAAAACTTCAGACATGGTAGTAGGATATGAGGAAATAGCAAAAGTAGTATCTGATTGGACTGGTGTTCCAGTAAAGAAAATGACTGAAGAAGAAAGTGAAAGATTATTAAAGATGGAAGAAATTCTTCATGAAAAAGTAATTGGTCAAGATCAAGCTGTTGATGCTGTATCAAATGCTGTCAGAAGAGCTAGAGTAGGATTAAAAGATCCTGGTAAGCCTGTGGGAAGTTTTATATTTGTAGGACCTACCGGTGTAGGAAAAACCTATTTAGCTAAAGCCTTAGCCGAAGTTTTATTTGGCGATGAAGATTCTATGATCCGTATAGATATGTCTGAATATATGGAAAAACATTCAGTTTCTAGGTTAATAGGTTCGCCACCAGGATATGTTGGTTATGATGAAGGAGGCCAGTTAACCGAAGCCGTAAGACGTAAGCCTTATTCTGTAATACTTTTTGATGAAATAGAAAAGGCTCACCCTGATGTATTTAATGTGTTGTTGCAGATACTTGATGATGGAAGGCTTACAGATTCTAAAGGAAGGGTAGTAGATTTTAAAAACACAGTTATTATTATGACTTCCAATGTAGGAGCAACATCAATAAGAAAACAAAATGTACTTGGATTTGCCTCTCCTGGAGATGAGGGGAAAGAAGAGTATGAAAGAATGAAAGAGACTATATCTGAAGAATTAAAAAGAACTTTTAGACCAGAATTCTTAAATAGAATAGATGAGACCATAATATTCCATTCATTACAAGAAGAACATGTTAAAGAAATAGTAGATGTAATGATTGAAGATTTATCAAAAAGGCTTAAAAAATTAGGTATAAATATAAATATTAGTGAAGATACCAAAGAATATATAAGTAAAAAAGGCTTTGATCCAGTTTATGGTGCAAGACCTTTAGAAAGAACTATAAGAAAAATGGTAGAAGATCAATTAGCTGAAGAAATACTGAAGGGAAATGTGTCTAAAGAAGATGATATATTCATAGGTTATAAAGATAAAGAGTTAGTATTTTCTAAAACATCTTTAAAATAAATTTCTAAAGAAGTCATGGTTTAACCATGGCTTTCTTTTGTTGCAAGAATTTTTCTTCTTAGATATAATTAGTTTAATGGCAGTAAGGAGGGATAATGTGGCTAAAGTAAAAACTGTATTTGTCTGTCAAAGTTGTGGTTATGAAACCTATAAATGGGCAGGAAAATGTCCAGATTGTAATGAATGGAATACTTTTCAAGAAGAAATTAAGGATAGGCAAAAATCAAAGCCCATTAGTAGATTTGTTGAAAGCAAAGTAGAAAAACTTGCAGATGTTAAAATAGATAATGAGGATAGGACTTATACAGGAAGTCAAGAATTAGATAGAGTACTTGGCGGAGGAATAGTAAAAGGTTCTCTAGTACTGGTTGGAGGAGAGCCAGGAATAGGAAAGTCTACACTACTTATACAAGTAGCAAATAAACTAGGAAATAAAAATCTAAAAGTTTTATATATAGCAGGAGAAGAGTCTCCAAAGCAAATAAAGTTAAGGGCTGAAAGATTAAAATTAAAAACTGATAATTTATATATTTTACCAGAAACAAATTGGGATATAATAAAGGAAGGATTAGATAAAGTTTCTCCAGATATATTAATAGTGGATTCTATTCAAACTGTTTATACGCCAACTATAACTTCTACCCCTGGAAGTATGAGTCAAGTAAGGGAAGTAACTCATATTTTGATGAATATAGCAAAAGAACAAGGCATAGCCACATTTATTGTAGGCCATGTAACTAAAAAAGGTTCAATTGCTGGTCCTAAAATATTGGAACATATGGTAGATACGGTTTTATATTTGGAAGGGGAAAAGTTTCATAGTTATAGGGTACTTAGGGCTGTAAAGAATAGATTTGGTTCTACTAACGAAATAGGTATGTTTGAAATGGGTGAAATGGGATTAGTAGAAGTAGAGGATCCATCTTTATTTTTACTTTCTGGAAGACCAGAACTTGCTTCTGGTAGCGTAGTAGTACCTACTATAGAAGGTACTAGGCCTATGTTGGTAGAAATTCAATCTTTAATA
The DNA here is from genome assembly GCA_035301805.1 of Tissierellales bacterium. NCBI lineage: Bacteria > Bacillati > Bacillota > Tissierellia > Tissierellales > Tissierellales bacterium. The sequence goes on along the minus strand of DATGTQ010000152.1, from coordinate 12,017 downwards.
AGTCCAACTATATTTGGTATGCCTAGGCGGGCAACTATGGGGATAGATTATAATAGAGTTATTCTTATGATAGCAGTTCTTGAAAAGAAAGTTGGATACCAGCTTCAGAATAGTGATGCTTATGTAAATATAGTTGGTGGATTACAATCTAAGGAGCCGGCTATGGATTTAGGAATTATATCTTCTATTGCCTCAAGTTTCAGAGATACTCCTATAAGATCGGATATTATAGTAATGGGAGAGGTTGGGTTAACAGGAGAGGTAAGGACTGTTAGTTTTGTTGAAAAGAGGTTGAAGGAAGCAGCAAAACTAGGTTTTAAGATTGCTATAATTCCTAATACAAATAAAAAAGATTTAAAGAATGAAAATCAGCTTAACATTAAAGTTATTGGAATAAATAATGTAGGCGAAGCATTAGAGATAATATTGGGAGGATAGTTATGGAAGGTATGGCTAAAAAGAATAAAATATATGGTTCATTAGAAATAGTAGCACCAGGAACCCGGTTAAGGATAGGGTTAGAAAATATAGTTCGTGCTAAAACTGGTGCATTAATCGTAATAGGAGATGAAAAAGAGGTATTGGATATAGTAGATGGTGGTTTTAATATAAATAGTGAATACACACCATCTTATATATATGAATTAGCAAAAATGGATGGAGCAATTATTTTAAGTAGTGATTGCAAAAAAATACTTTATGCTAATGCTCAATTAATTCCCAATCAAAATATTTCTTCCAAAGAAACAGGCACTCGACATAGGACGGCAGAAAGAGTTGCAAAACAATGTGAAACTTTAGTCATTGCCATATCTCAAAGAAGGAATGTTATTACTCTTTACAAAGGAGAAGATAAATATATTCTTAAAGAATCCAGTGAAATACTTAATAAAGCTAATCAAGCTATACAAACTTTAGAAAAATATAAAACTGTGTTAGACCAAGCTATGAATAATTTAACAGCTTTAGAATTTGAAAATTTAGTAACTGTTTATGATGTGTCAAGGGTGATACAAAGATTAGAAATGGTTTCTAGAGTGGCTTTTGAAATAGAAAGATATATTTTAGAATTAGGTAATGAAGGACGTCTTATTAGTATGCAATTAAATGAATTAATGAGTGGTGTAGATGAAGATGGATATAATGTGGTAAAAGATTATTCCATAAGGGAAGAAAAATATACAGAAGTAAGAAAGGAAATATCTAATTTTTCATCAAATGCATTATTGAGTTTAGAAAATATAGGAAGTGTTTTAGGCTATAGTAATGGATTAGCATCTTTAGATACTAGTGTATATCCAAAGGGTTATAGAATTTTAAGTAAAATACCTAGATTGCCTTTAGCAGTTTTAGAAAATGTTATAAAAATGTTTGGATCCTTCCAAGAGATTTTGAAAGCTTCAGTGTCAGATTTAGATTTAGTTGACGGCATAGGTAAAGTGAGAGCTAGAACTATAAAAGAAGGTATAAGAAGATGTCAAGAACAAGCTATGATAGATAGAACACTAATTTAAAGAAAAGGTTACTTTTAAGAAAGGTAGAATTTTGTTTTAACCTAGACCTGCAAAAATTCTGCCATATTCTATAAGTGGCGGTAGTTCACGAAGACAAATTTGTGGTATAAAATAGAAAAGCACATATATGTGCTTTTCTATTTTATACTATATATACCTAAAGTTTTTAAATTACTATACTCTCTTAGCAATACATCTGTTAAATTTACATCTATTGTATTACATAAAGCGGCAAGATAAAATAAATAAGCGCCTATTTCTTCTTCTATCATTTCTTCGCAGACCTCACATAAATTGCCTTCCAAATGATCGCTCATATGATCTCTTACCTCTTCTAAAGTTTCTTTATTATAACTTTGTTTAGTAGCAGAAATTGAGAGACATCCACATGAGGTTACAGATTTTACTATAGCCCTATTTATTCTAGAGTTATATTCTTCTAGCTTTGTAATGACATCTAAAATACTTTTATGTCTTATAAGGACTTCTGAAACTTTCTTTTGAAAATCATCGCAAATATTAAATTCATCTATGTTTATTGCATCTTTAACCATATATCCCCACCCCAGTCAAATTTAATTGTTTGTATTTTTATACCCTAGCTTTATTATACTTATGAGGACAAGTTGTTGTCAAATTTTTCTTATTATTTTTTATAAAAAAGTTTAAATTAAAAGAAATTTTTTTTATTTGACAAAGGAAATATCAATGTGATACAATGTACTCTTTGACAACCATAAGCAAATAATGTATAATTATAAACAAGTATGATTATGGGAGGTTGTCTAGCATGTTTGATATAGGAGATAAGATTGTTTATCCAATGCATGGGGCCGGTGTAATTATAGCGGTAGAGGAAAAAGAAATTCTAGGGGATAAGAAAAAATACTATGTTATGAAGATGCCAATAGGTGAGATGAGAGTTATGGTGCCAGTAGACAATGTTGAAGAGATAGGTATTAGAGAAATCATTACAAATGAGGAAATGAATCAAGTTTTCAATATTTTAAGAGGAGAACAAAGTAAAATGCCTCAAAATTGGAATAGGCGTTATAGAATGAATATGGAAAAAATAAAAAGTGGAGATATACATGAAATAGCAACAGTAGTTAGAAATTTAATGATTAGAGATGATGTAAAAGGTTTATCAACTGGGGAAAGAAAAATGTTAAATAATGCAAAACAGATGCTAGTAAGTGAAATTGTATTGGTGCTTGATGTAGAACAAGAAAGTGCGGAGAATCTTATTGATGAATCAATAAAATTTGAGGTTGCTGAATAGTATATAATTATTATGCCACAAAAATATTTTTTAAAAAATATTTTTGTGGTTATATTAATTGTTTATATGGTAATAAATATATATACAGGAGGTGAATTTATGGTTGATAAAATTGCAAAAGGAGTAATTACAATTATAGGAGTTTTAATTGGCTATGGAATATCCATAGGTTTAAAAGCATTACCCTTTTTAAAATTAAGTAATAAAGGAATTTTAAATATAGGGTTTAGTATCGGCGTTAGTATTTTATTTGGAATTATATTTTATTCTTTATCCCATAAGTTTATAAAAGGTGGCAAAAAGGCAATATCTTTTTTAGAAGTAGAACTACAGAAAATTCCATTATCTAATATTGTAGTAGGTTCTATTGGACTAATAATAGGTCTAGTTATTGCTTATTTACTAAGCCAACCATTTTATAATTTGAAAGTGCCCTATTTAGGGGTTGTTGTATCTATTATATTATACTTAATACTTGGATATTTAGGTGCTACTGTTCCAACTAGAAAGGGAGAAGATATTGCTAATACAGTTGGAGGATTTTTTAGAAGGGATACAGCAACTAAGGAGGTTTTAAGGTCAGATTGTAAATTTTGTCCTAAAATTTTGGATACTAGCGTAATAATTGATGGAAGGATTGCAGATATATGTAAAACGGAATTTATTGAAGGACCTTTAGTTATACCTCAATTTGTACTAGAAGAACTTCAACACATTGCCGATTCATCAGATTCTTTGAAAAGAAATAGAGGTAGAAGAGGTTTGGATATATTAAATAAGATACAAAAGGAATTAGATGTAGAAGTTATTATTTATGAAAAAGATTTTGAAGATATACAAGAAGTAGATTCGAAACTTTTAAAATTGGCTCAGAAAATGAATGGTAAGGTTTTAACAAATGATTATAATTTAAATAAAGTAGCGGAAGTACAAGGCATAGATGTTTTAAATATAAATGAATTAGCTAATGCTGTTAAGCCAGTAGTTATTCCTGGAGAAGAAATGACTGTTCAGGTAATAAGGGATGGAAAAGAGGCAGGTCAAGGTTTGGCATATTTAGATGATGGTACTATGATAGTTGTAGAAGGTGGAAAAAAACATATAGGTGATACTATTGGGGTGCTAGTTACAAGTGTACTTCAAACCTCTGCAGGAAGAATGATATTTGCAAAACCGAAATCTGCAGTAGATAAAGCTGTTTAGGGTCGGACATGACCCTAATATTTTTTTGTTTTTTTGGGTAGATTAAATCTATAATATTATTTCAAGTTGCAATTAGGTTATGCTATAATGTTTAAGAGGTGAAAAGAATGTTGGATAAAAAATTCGTTTCAGTAATAATAGCTGCGGCAGGAATGAGTAATAGAATGGGAAGTAAAATAAATAAACAATTTATTTCAATAGATAATAAACCTATTTTAGCTCATACTATAGAAAAATTTGAAGCTTGTAATTATGTAGATGAAATTATTGTTGTAGCTAAGGATGAGGAAATAGAATATTGCAAAAGAGAAATAGTGAAAAAATATGGTTTCAATAAAGTTTCTAAGGTAGTTAGAGGTGGCAAAACCAGGCAAGATTCAGCATATAATGGATTATTAGCTTTAGATGAAAAAGCAGATATAGTACTAATTCATGATGGAGCGAGACCTTTTGTAAAAAATGAAAATATAGTAGATGGTATAAAAGGAGTATTAAAATATGATGCTTGTGTCATAGGTGTTCCTGTAAAAGATACTATAAAAGTAGTAGATTCTGATAATGATGTAGATAAAACACCAAATCGAGATAAAATTTGGGCAGCTCAAACTCCTCAATGTTTCAAGCATACTATTATTATGGAAGCTTATGAAAAGGCAATAAAAGACGGATTTGTCGGAACAGATGATAGTATGTTAGTAGAAAGAGCTGGATATGAGGTAAAAATGGTAATGGGTAGTTATGAAAATATAAAAATTACTACTCCTGAAGATTTAATTGTGGCAGAATCTCTTTTAAAGGATAAAGATTATTTCTTTAGACAAAGAAAATATATTTTTCAAACTAGATAGGGTGAATAAAAATGAGAATAGGAATAGGCTATGATGTTCATAAAATGGTAGAAGGGAGAAAATTAATTATTGGAGGAGTGGACATTCCTCATGAAAAGGGGCTTTTAGGTCATTCAGATGCAGATGTTTTAGTACATGCTATAATGGATAGTATTTTAGGAGCATTAGCATTAAATGATATAGGCAAACACTTCCCTGATACAGATATGAAATATAAGGATATATCCAGTATGGTACTATTAGAGAAAGTATATATTATTATGGAGAAAAAAGGGTATGAAATTGGAAATATAGACAGTGTAATTGCGGCACAATCCCCTAAATTAGCACCTTATATATTGGACATGAGGAAAAACATTGGAAAGGTATTAAATACCCCTATAGAAAATATAAATGTTAAAGCGACTACAACAGAAGAACTTGGTTTTGTAGGGAAAAAAGAGGGTATATCTTCTTATAGCGTTTGTTTATTGAAAAGAATTGAAGAATAAAAGAAATTTTAACAGGATAAGTATATATAATTAAGGAATAAAGAAGTCTAAAAGGTAAAATTAGCTCTTGACACCTATAGTATGTTAGTGTACCATAAACTCAATACACTAAAATTTTTGTTTTAAAGGGGGAAATCTATGATAGAAGCAATTGAATTAACAAAAAAATTTAAAGAGATTACTGCAGTAAATAATATATCCTTTAAAGTGGAAGAGGGAGTAGTTTTCGGCTTATTAGGTGAAAATGGCGCTGGTAAGACTACAACCCTTAGGATGTTAGCTACAATGCTTAAGCCTACTAATGGTACAGCAGTAATTAATGGATATGATATAGTAGAAGATTCGGCAGAGGTTAGAGAAGAAATTGGAATACTTTTCGGTGGAGAAACTGGCCTTTATGATAGATTAACAGCAAGAGAAAATATTGAATATTTCGGTTTGTTAAATGGTATGGACAAAAGAGAAATTGACTCTGGTATAGAATTACTTTCAAAAACATTAGATATGGGAGAGTATATGGATAAAAAGACTGGAAAATTTTCTAAGGGTATGAAACAGAAAGTTTCTTTAGCAAGGAGTATTATTCACAATCCAAGTATAATGTTTTTTGATGAACCTACATCGGGATTAGATGTAACAGCCGTAAGGATAGTACACCAGTTTATAAAGGAACTAAAGGCTAAAGGTAAGACGATTATTTTTTCAAGTCATTCTATGAATGAAGTGGAAAAATTATGTGATGAAGTAGGAATTATAAATAAAGGTGAATTAGTAGAAGTTTCGAGTTTAGAAAATTTAAAAGACAAATATGAAGAAGATAATTTAGAAGAAATATTCGTGTCCTTGGTAGGTGGTAATAATGAATAGATATACTTGGATAGTTTTTAAAAAAGAAATAATGGATACTTTTAGAGACAAAAAAACCATTATTTCTAGTATAATAATTCCTATTATTATATTTCCTTTAATAGCCTTTTTCATGGGATTAGGTAGTTCAGATTTAATGAAAGAAAGCACTGAACCAGTAGATATTGGATTAATATATGAAACGGAAAATAGCTTAACTGAATATCTTAGTAATAGTGAAGAAATTAATATAAAAGAAGTAGAAGATATAGACAAGGCTTTAGATAAACTAGATGTAAAGGCTATAGTAAAAGTTGATGATAAAATAGATGAAAAATTAGAAAAAGGAGAAAAGCCTGAAGTAGAAATAATATATGATGATACTAGTCAAAAATCTAATATAGCATTTTCAAGGATATCAGAAATTATTTCTAGTTATTCACAGGTTATTGTTGCAAATAGATTAGATAAAGCAGGCATCGATCCCGAGGTTCTTAATCCTATAGCAATCGAAGGTACCAGTGTTTCTAAAGAAGGTGGAGAAGGGCTTATGATGTTTGCTATGATGCTACCTTTTATGCTAACTATTTGGTCGGCAGCTGGTGGAATTGCAGCGGCAACAGATTTAGGAGCTGGGGAAAAGGAAAGGCAGACCTTAGAGCCACTTTTAACTACTAAAGCTAGTAGAACATCAATCCTTATGGGTAAATACTTTACTGTAGTTGTAGCAGGGGTTATAGGTACAATAGCATCTCTAATAGGCTTTCTAATAGCGTCTAAAATAAGTCCAGACTTTATGGGAGAAGGGGCAGCATTACCTTTTAAATCTGCTATTGTAATAACTTTTGTATGTTTACAGCTAGCTTTTACTTTTGCTAGTATAGAGTTATCGATAAGCTTCTATGCAAGGAACTTTAAAGAGGCACAAACTTATTTAGGCCCTTTAACTATAGTTCTTATGGTACCAGCTTATTTTACTATGTTCACTGATGGCAGATCAGTACCAGAGCATTATTTTCATATACCAGTAATGAGTACTATTGGTGTAATTAAAGAGGTAATTGTGTCTGTATTTAACTATAAACATATTTTAACAACTAGTTTATGGAATTTAACATATATAGTTCTGTTTTTGTTTATTACTGTAAAAATGTTTGAGAAGGAAGAAGTTGTTTTTAGAAATTAAGTTTATTGACAATATAATGTTCTTTTAGTAATATGTATGTAATTAAATATTTGCTAAGATGAGAAATAGTATGTATTAATGGTCCTAGAGAGGAAGTTAAAATGCTGGAAGACTTCTGACCCTCTTAATATTGAACCCGTCTCTGAGCATTTAGAATGAAAAGTAAGTAGTTCTAAACGGTAATACCGTTAAAAATTTTAAGGTGAATTTGTAGTTTGTATTCTACAAATTACTAGAGTGGTACCGCGAAAAACCTTCGTCTCTAATGAGGCGAAGGTTTTTATTATAAAAAATATTAATAAATATGGAGGGAAAAGAAATGAGAATGTCGAATTTATATATGCCTACTTTAAGAGAAGTACCATCAGAAGCAGAAATTTCTAGCCATCAATTATTATTAAGGTCAGGCATGATGAGAAAATTAGTGTCAGGAGTGTATTCTTACCTACCTCTTGGTTATCGTGTTATAAAAAAGATAGAAGATGTAGTTAGAGGGGAAATGGATAAAGCAGGATCACAAGAAATGTTAATGTCTGCAATTCAACCTAAAGAATTATGGGAAGCTAGTGGAAGATGGGATGATTTTGGGCCAGAAATGTTTAAGTTAAAAGATAGACATGAAAGAGAATTTTGTTTAGGGCCAACTCATGAAGAGTATTTTACAAACCTTATAAAAGACGAAATAAGATCATATAAACAATTGCCTTTAAATTTATATCAAATTCAAACTAAGTATAGGGATGAAAAAAGGCCTAGGTTTGGGTTAATTAGAAGTAGAGAATTTATTATGAAAGATGCTTATAGTTTCGATACTGATGAAGAAAATATGAAAGTTTCCTATGAAAATATGTGGGAAGCCTATGAAAAAGTATTTGATAGACTAAATCTTAAATACAAAGTGGTAGAAGGTGATTCAGGTACAATGGGAGGAAATGAATCCCATGAATTCATGACCATGTCAGAAGTAGGGGAAAGCTTAGTTGCCTATTGTGATTCTTGTGATTATGCTGCTACAGATGAAAAGGTGAAAGTAGTATATAGGCAAAAGATAGATGGAGAAGATGAATTAGAAAAAGAAAAAGTACACACTCCAAATATTAAAACTATAGAAGATTTGGCTAGATTTATGGATGTCGAGGAGTATAAACTTGCAAAGGCTGTAGTTTACAAAGTTCAGGATGAGCCTATTATTGCTTTAATACCAGGAGATAGGGAATTAAATGAAACTAAATTGTGTAATCATTTAGGGGTTGCAGAACATGAACTAGTAATAGCAGATGATGAAACTATAGAAAGAATAACAAGAGCTAAATCAGGATTTACTGGACCTGTGGATTTAAAAGAAGATGTAAAACTTTTAGTAGATTCTAGGGTAACAAAAATGAAAAACTTTGTCGTAGGCGGAAATGAAACAGACTATCATATTAAAAATGTAAATTATAATAGGGATTTTATCGGGGAAGTAGTAGAAGATTTAATAGATATACAAAAAGGTGATTTATGCCCTAAATGTGGGGAAGTTCTTTCTTTAGATAGAGGTATTGAAGTGGGAAATATATTTCAACTTGGGAAAAAATATAGTGAAGGTATAGGAGCTACTTATCTAGATGAAAATGGAAAAGATAAGCATTTTTATATGGGCTCTTATGGTATAGGGGTTTCTAGAGCCATGTCTGCAATAGTTGAACAAAACCATGATAAATATGGTATAATATGGCCATTGATAGTTGCACCATACCATGTAATTGTAACTATTATTAATGTAAAAAATGAAGAGCAAAAGAAATTAGGAGAAGAAATATATAAGGAACTTGAAGATTTAGGGGTAGAAGTTCTTTTAGATGATAGAAATGAAAGGGCAGGAGTTAAGTTTAATGATAGAGATTTAATAGGAATACCTATAAGAGTTACTGTTGGTAAAAAGGCAAAGGAAAATGTAGTGGAGTACTCCTTAAGGAAAGAAGGAGAAAATATGGATATTGAAGTAAAGGAAATTAAGGATAGAGTTCTAAAAGAATTGAAAAATATAAGATAATAAGGTATTCTATTTTAGAAGGTTAATATTTTATGAGTTAAGGAGGGATATTAATGTTGAGGCGAATAACATCTAGTCTATTGATTGTAGTTCTATTGCTTTCTTCTGTTATAGTGTTTGCTGATAGTATAACAAATGAAGTTGTAGTAAGTATTGGAAAAAATTTAACGCAAGCTCAAAGACAAGAAGTGCTTAATCACTTTGGTGTAGATGAAAATACTAGGATAGTAGAAGTTACTAATCAAGAAGAAAGAGAATATCTTGGAAAACATATAGATGAAAGCTTATTAGGTACTAAAGCTTTATCTTGCGCCTATGTGGAAAAACTCGATGAAGGCCAAGGAATTACAGTACAAACTAATAATATTTCTTGGGTTACAGAAGATATGTACAGAAATGCACTTATAACAGCTGGTGTTAAAGATGCAAATGTAAAAGTTACAAGTCCTATAAATGTTTCTGGAACTGCAGCATTAACAGGTATAATAAAGGCCTTTGAGGGTATAACTGGAGAAGTAGTAACAGAAGAAGAAAAGGAAGTAGCTAGTGAAGAAATTGCTAAAACTGCCATGCTAGGTGATGAAATTGGTAATGAAAATGCTACAGAACTTATTAACAATGTAAAGGCTTATGTAGTTGCTAATAATATTAAAGATGAAAAAGGAATTAGGGAAACAATAGAAGATATGGCCCAAGAATCTGGTATTAAGCTAACTGACAAGCAAATAGAAGAAATATTATCATTAATGAAGCATATTTCTGAATTAGATTTAAATTTAGATGATATAAAAACCCAATTAAAGGACATTTCTGGAAAGTTAGATAATATTATTGGACAGAGTGAAGAAGCGAAATCATTTATAAGTAAAATATTTGATGCCATAGCAGATTTTTTTAAAGGATTATTTGATTAATCATAATAGTATATAGGTATTTTATTTAGGAGGTGTAGTAGCAATGGGAGAAGTAAGATTAAGATTTGCTCCTAGTCCTACTGGATATATACACATAGGTTCCATTAGGACGGCTCTTTATAATTATTTATTTGCAAAACATAATAATGGAAAATTTATTTTAAGGATAGAAGATACAGATAGAAGTAGATTTGTAGAAGGTGCTATTGAAAACTTAATCCAGTCTTTAGAATGGGCTGGAATAAGCCATGATGAAGGCGTATTTTTGAAGAATGGGGAAATAATACAAAAAGGAGATTATGGACCATATATTCAATCAGAAAGATTAGATATCTATAGAAAATATATAGATGAATTAATAGAAAAAGGTCATGCTTATTATTGTTTTTGTTCAAAGGAAAGACTTGACAAAGTAAGAGAAGAACAAAAGATTGAAGGTTTAATTCCTAAATATGATGGTTTTTGTAGAAATATTTCTATTGAAGAAGCCAAAGAGAGAATCGCTAACGGAGAAGAATATGTAGTAAGATTAAAATTACCTCATAATACAGATGTGAAGTTCCATGACCATGTTAGGGGAGATATTACTATAAATACTGACGATATAGATGACCAAGTTCTTTTAAAATCAGATGGTTTTCCTACTTATCATATGGCCGTAGTAGTAGACGACCATTTAATGAAGATAACTCATATAGTTCGTGGTGAAGAATGGCTAGCTTCTACCCCAAAACATATACTGTTATATGAAGCTTTTGGATGGGAAAAACCGGAATATGTTCATCTACCTACTGTTTTAAATAAAGACAAGAAAAAATTAAGTAAACGGCATGGAGATGTTTCGGTAGATGGATTTATAAAAGAAGGGTATCTACCAGAGGCTATAGTAAATTATTTGGCATTAGTAGGTTGGAGTCCTAAGAGTAATGAAGAAATACTTTATATGGATGAATTAATAGAACAATTTTCCTTTGAACGAGTAGCTAAAACTGGTGGGATATTTGATAAAGAAAAATTAAATTGGGTAAATGAACATTATATTAGAGGTAAAACTGCAGATGAAATTACAGACCTTTGTATTCCTTATTTAAAAGAAGCAGGTTATATTACTGATGAAGATGTAAAAAATAGATATGAATGGTTGAAGACTATGGTAACTACTGTTCAAGAAAACCTATCTACAACAAAAGATATTGTGGATAAAGTAGATTTTTTCTTTAATGATAAAGTAGTTATAGAAGATGATAAAGCGTTAGAAGTTATTGAAGGAGAACAAGTGCCCGAACTATTAAATGCTTTTGAAGAAGCGGTAAGTGAAGTGGAAGAAATAGATGAAGATTTTGCTAAGGGTATTATGAAAAAAATTCAAAAGCAAACTGGAATAAAAGGTAAAAATTTATTTATGCCAACAAGAGTTGCATTGACTGGAGCTGTACATGGGCCAGAAATGGTTAATATAATATATGTTTTAGGTAAACAAAATATATTAAAGCGCATAGATTATATAAAGGAAAATTATCTAAAGTAGTTCTTGAAATATATGTAAAGTTAATGTACAATGTTAAGTAATCAATTTCATATTTAAAGGTTATGATAAGGTAAAGTAAATTTAACATACTTACAGAGAGGGGTTTCTACCTAGCTGAGAGTTATCCTAAGTTTCTGTTAAATTGAAGTGCACCTTTGAACTATTATCTG
>DATGTQ010000151.1 GCA_035301805.1 Tissierellales bacterium | reverse complement strand
TACCACAAATGGAGGCAGGAAATCATGGTGCAGAAGTTGTAGGGATGTTCTTTGTCTTTGACAATACTTATTTACTATTAGACAATACAGATCTTGGGAAAAGATTACAAAAGCTTCATGAGAAAACAGGAATGATAATACTAGCTTGCGATCAATGTGTTCTAGAAAGAGAAATACAAGACAAAATAATACCTGGTGCCGCTATAGGATGTTTTCCAGTATTATACGGATGTTTAGATTCAGCTGAATTAGATCAGGTTATAACTTTATAATGTACATAAATCTATATAACATAAGATTTATAACTAGTATATTAAACTAGAATATTAAAAAACATCCATTAACTTAAGAATCTATAAAACTACATATAGCACATGAAGTTGGGGGTGTTGTAATTGTCCAAGGTGTTTGTAGAGTTTATAAATACATGAGCTGGATGTGACGGTAATACCAGGGCTGTGGAGGCTGCTGCAGCAAAATACGATGATAAGGTTGAAGTTAAGATTTATTATGCAGGTAAAGATTTTGATTATATAAAAAGATATGGTGTTATATTTAGAGGTACTATGATTATTAATGGAAAGAAAAAGATAGACAGGCTATCAAAAGACATTATTGAAAAAGAAATACAAAATGCAGTTGAGGAATTGTGCTGAATGGAGATGAGTTAAGGATATGGTTATATTTGATTTTATGAAATCAATTCTGCTTGCTGCAATAAACATGTTAAATGGAGCCTCGCCATGGCTAATATTTAGTTTTGCTATTGCGGGGCTATTGCGTGATCTCTTATCACCTGAAAAATTTCATAGAGCTTTAGGAAATACTAAAATAAGCTCCTTATTGAAGGTGACTATATCAGGAATGTTTCTACCTATCTGTAGTTGTGGAACTATTCCACTAGGGATAAGCATGTATTATTCAGGAGCATACCTAGGCCCTGTACTAGCATTTATGACATCTACTCCCATAATAAATCCCTGTGCAGTCATATTGAGCTATGGTCTTCTAGGTAAAGAAATTACTATTATTTATTTAATAGTTGGCTTTACTCTTCCAATTATCATAGGTATTATTGCTAATAAGTTTGGAAGGGATGAATTAAAAATGCCAGGAGTAGAGGAACAAATAGTTTCTATGACCATAGAAGATGATATTACACTATGGGAAAAAGTAAGGTCAGGTATGATTTGGGCATTTAATGATTTAGCATTAATAGTTAGTAGATACGTAATGATGGGGATGATTTTAGGTGGTTTTATTGTAACGGCTTTTCCGGATACTTTTATACAAAGATATCTTGGAAATCCTAGTATGCTGTCTCTTGGAAATATAGCTATATTGGCTACGGTTATGTATGTATGCGCTGTAGGGCATATTCCATTTATAGCTGCATTAGTGGCTAGTGGGGCTGCACCAGGAGTTGCTATTACTTTTTTAATGGCTGGGGCAGCTACGAATTTTCCAGAGCTTATAAGTATATATAAAGTAATTGGAAAAAGAGCAGCAATAATGTATGGAGCTATTGTTGCGACAGCTGCATTGTTTGTAGGAGCTTTAACAAATAAGATATTAATGCCTGGATTTGAACCTGTCATTAACTTTAATACAATAGATAAGTCTATAGAAAGTGCAAATAAATTAATTTTTGCAGCCCCAGAGCCATTAAAGTACTTATGCTCAGCCATTATATTTGTTTTATTTTTAAAGTCTGTTATACCAGATGTAAAAGAAGAATTGAAAAAAATGAAATCAAAAGAGGTATAAAAATGAAATGGAAAAAGGCTAGGCTGGCTATACTTATTATAGTGATTGTTGGTTTGGGGGGTTGGGCATTTAATCAGGATAAAATAAGGCAGGAAGAAGACTTAGGTGTGAGTTTAGGAAATGAATTATTACTTCATTTTAAATCAGAGTACCCAGATAAAGAGGTTTTGAAATGTGGGTATGAGGATGTAAATGATGATGGTATTAAGGATTTGGTAGTAATATTCAATAATAATAAAAAGTCTAATGGAATGGTTGTAGTGTTAGATAATGGAGAATATTACAGTATTACAGAAGAGGTTCCAGCTCCAATAGAAAATCAAACCATAGAATTTAAGAATATTGATGAAATTGGTCCTATAGAGTTTATTGTTTCAGGATCTAAAAATGGAAGATTTGGATATGCAATTTTTAGAGTTGAAGATTTAAAAATAAAAGACTTATTTGGAGAGGGAATGGAAGATTGTTGCTAGTGTGAAATAACAGGAGGTATATTGAAAATGAAAAAGAAAGCATTGTTATTTATCTTAATAGGAATAATTGTTTCAACATTTCTTATTGGTTGTCAAAGTAAAAGTGTAGATAAAACAGGAAAGGTTGACGGCACAGGTGATTATGAAATAAACCTAGGATATTATAACTGTGATCATATGGTTGGGGCTTGTGTAGGGGAAGCTACAGGAATATATGAAGAACTGGGACTAAATGTAGTAATCACAGGAAATGGGAAAGTGCCTGAAGCTATGGCAGCAGGGCAAATGGATGCTGGTTATATAGGTAATAGAGGGTTAATTGGAGCTAATGGACAAGGTTCTCCAATAATGATAGGAGCTAATAATCATATAGGTGGATCAATGTATCTAGTGGCATCAAATGATGTAGAGAAACCAGAAGATATATATGGGGAAAAAGTGGCTATTGGTGACCCATCTACTAATGAATCTTGGTTAGCAGGCTATTCAAAAATATTAAATTTATCTACTGAAGAATCTGATTATGATCTAGTTAATATAGGTTCAGATGCAGATAAATATGCAGCTTTAAGTACAGGGCAGATTAAAGCTTTCACGGCTTGTGATCCTTGGGGTTCTATGGCAGTACATGAGGGAACAGGGAAAATTATGGCTACATATATGGAAATGGATGAAAGGATGGGAATTTGTTGTGCATTTTCCTTAAACAAAAACTTTGTAGAAGAACATCCAGAATTAGCTAAGAAATTACTATTGGCTCATCAGAAAAGTATTGAATATGTATATAAAAATCCTTATAATGCAGCTAAAATTTTTGCAGAATATTATAAAGTGCCAGAAGAAGTTGCAATAATGACTATTTATAAAAAATGTGTAGAGGAAGGTAGAACTTTAACATGGAAAATTGAAGAAGAAAACTTTAAGCATGCTTATGATGTGTATAAAAGATATGATTTAATAGAAAAATTACCAGAGTTTGAAGATTTAATAGCCTATGATATTTATGAAGCTGCTGATTTACGTGATTTTAATGAATTTATAAAGGAAGAAGTGGATCCAGAATTTCCCGTAGGAATGAGTTATGAGGACTTTAAGAAAAAGGCAATGGAGATAAATGAATAGAATACTTTTAATTACATTTATTATTGGATTAATAATATCCATAGCATTTATTTTACCAGAAGAAAACTTAGGTGAAAAGATAAAAATAGGTGTATCAGATGATACGTCTGGTTTTGTAGTAGATTATATGATTCGACATGGGAACCTTTCAGGTTTAGGAGAGGATGAAATGGAGGCATATTTTATTAAAGATTGCTGAGCTAAAACTACTCAATGGGCCTTGAGCTCAGATATTTTAGATATGGCTATAATTTGCAAGGAAGCAGCTGAGGATTTTTTAGAGAATGTAGAAGGATTTGAAGTCGTTTGTGAGTGCATAAAGAACTCTGATATTTTTGTAATGAAAACAGATAAGCCTCAAAAAGTAGGTATGACTCAAGATAGGGATTATCAAAAACAATTAATTAAAAAAAGATTTGGTGAAGATGTTGAAATAGTACCAATGATGCTGGGTGCCCTTCCATATGCATTGGAAAATGATGAAGTAGATGCTATTGTAATAGACTTTATGAAAGGCATACATTTGAATGGGAAAAAAGAAGATACAGTTTTAGATGAAGACTACAATACATATGTACTATTAGTAAGTGAAGAATTTAAAGAAAGTCTTGAATTTAAGAGATTTATAGAAAGTTATAATATGTCCCTAAAGGATTTAATGACAAATGATATGAAATTAAAAGAGCATTTTTATAATTATACAAAAAATAATCTACAAGAAGGGGGGCTAGAGAAATGGAAGATAAAAATTCAGGTTTTGATGGAAGATTGAAAAGTAAAGAAGTGACAAAAAAGGGGCTAAAAGATGGAATATATAAAATCCTTGTTTTTTTAATTATTGCAGGATTATGGCAGTATCTTGCTATGAAAATAAATGTACCTTTGCTTTTACCTACTCCAAGAGCAACAGCCTTAGCATTGTTTAATTCAGTGACAGATACTGAAATTCTAATTAATTTATTTATTACAATGCAAAGAGTTATGAAAGGATTTTTAGTTGCATTATTTGTAGGAGTACCTTTAGGATATATAATGGGGCTTTCACAGACTGCGGAAAAAATGCTGGGAGGCATAATAGATTCAGTTAGGCAAATACCTATTATGGCTTGGGTTCCTCTTACAATAATTTGGCTTGGGATAGGGGATGGGCCTACTATATTTATGATAGCATTATCTGGGATATTTCCAATTATATTAAATACTATTGAAGGTGTTAAGAATATATCGAAAGACTATTATAATGGAGCTAAAAGTATGGGAGCTGGACCATTTAGTATATTTATCAATATAATAATTCCAGCATCATTACCAAATGTACTTACTGGGGCAAGAATTGCAGTGGGTACTGGCTGGATGTCTGTTATCTGAGCTGAGTTCATTGCTACGAGTGCCGGTCTTGGCTACTCTATGGTTGAAGCCCAAACTAAGATGCAAACGGATGTGCTTATGGCACTTATGTTTATGTCTGCGTTTGTTGGCTTTGGTATTGATAGGATACTACAGTTTATTAATAGAGCACTTACTAAATGGAGGCATATATAGTGAAAGAACTAAAAGTAGAAAAAATAAATAAAACTTTTATGAATAATGGAAAGAAAAATCAAGTTCTTAAGGATATTAGTTTTGAAATAGAAAAAGGTCAATTTATATCTTTATTAGGTCCATCGGGTTGTGGAAAAACTACACTTTTAACAATAATAGCAGGATTTCAAAAGGCTGATTTAGGGGCTACATTAGTAGGAGGGAATGAGGTGAAAAAGGCAGGACCAGATAGAGGATTTGTATTTCAAAACTACGCTTTATTTCCATGGATGACTGTAAAAGAAAATATATTATTTCCAATGAAACAGACTAAGATGCCAAAAGACACAAGAAAAGAAAGATTAGAACATTTATTGAAGGTAGCCCAATTAGAAGGTAAAGAAAATTTATATCCACATCAAATTTCAGGTGGAATGAAACAAAGGACCGCATTAGTAAGAGCATTAGCGACAACACCAGATGTACTTTTAATGGACGAGCCTTTGGGGGCATTAGACTTTCAAATGAGACAAAGATTACAGGATGAATTGGAAGATATTTGGTTAGAAGATAGGACTACAGTTGTTATGGTAACCCATGATGTGGATGAGGCTATTTATTTAAGTGATAGGGTAATCGTAATGTCAACAGATAAAGGAAGAATAGTAGAAGATATGTACATAGATCTAGATAGACCAAGGGATAGAAAAAGTGTAGGATATGAAAAATATAAAGATAATTTAACGGATATTTTAAGTAAATTAAATATGCCAATGGAGGTATAAAATATCTTAATTAAAAGCATAGAGAATAGATAGTCTTACTATATACTATCTATCCTCTATTAATTATAAAAGAATTAAGTAAATTTTATTATGCTTAAACAAATTCTGTTGTATTTAAGTGAGCTATTTTATTTATATTTAATTACCTATCTTTTAATTAGAGTAATAAATATTTGAAATTGTTCTACCAACTAGGTTAATATTTTACTAAATGCTATATTTTCCTTTTTATAAATTTTTATACTTTTTCAAATAGTATTAAATTACTGTGATAGAATATGTTCATCCTAGCGTTATACTGTAAAGGATGAGTGAAGATAATATTTTTGATTAGCTATGGTGAAAGCTTAAAAGTTTGACGAAGTTAAAAGCATAAAATTAAGTTAAGTTTTTATTTAGGCAGTGACTTTTTAACAACCATTATTAAAAATTTGGGTATTTTTTATAAATTCATTTAGATAACATTTCTTTAATATCCTGAGTCGGCTTATTAGGATAATCTACTATATTTCCTTCCCATGTCCTAAACTTAATATAATCTCTTCCTCTTGAAATTAAGTATTGCGGTGAAATAGGAGTTTTACCTTTTCCATTAGGAGCATTTACTATATAGGTTGGTATAGCCATTCCAGAGGTATATCCTCTCAGATGTTCTATTATTTCTATGCCATCATCAATAGATGTATTAAAATGGGTGGTTCCAATAACATTTTTAGCATGAAATATATAATAAGGCCTAACTCTACATTTTAAAAGTTCATGATTTAAAAGGCGCATTACATATTTATTATTGTTTATTCCATTTAGTAATACCGCTTGATTTCCCAAAGGAATCCCTGCAAGAGATAATTTATCACAGGCTTTTTTAGATTCTTTAGTTATTTCCATAGGATGATTAAATTGAGTATTTATATAGATTGGTGGATACTTCTTTAATATACTAACAAGATTATCAGTAATTCTTTGAGGCATAGTCACCAAGGTTCTAGTTCCTAGTCGTATATAATCTACAGTTGGAATTTTATATAGTTCCCCAAGTAACCAATCTAGCATATCATCAGATAAGGCTAAGGCATCTCCTCCTGTAATTAAAACATCCCTTATTTCAGGGTTAGCTTTTATATATTCTATGGAATCTATGAGGTCTTCTTTTGAATTGTGATGGTCTGAGGAACCTATGTTTCTTCTCCTTTGACAATGTCTACAATACATTGCACATATATTTGTAACATTTATTATAAGTCTATCGGGATACCTTCTCGTTATGACCCCAGCCGGGTTAGTAAATTCTTCACTCATAGGGTCCGAGTCGCCTTCATTTGTTAATTCAAATTTTGTGGGGATAGACTGTAGTTTAACTGGATCAAATTTGTTATCGTCATCTATTAGGGAAAGGTAATATGGAGAAATGCCCCAACGATATTTTTGACCGACATTTTTAATATCACTTATTTCTTCTTGAGTCAAAGAAACTACCTGTTTTAATATATTTAAGTCGGTGATTCTATTGCTCAACTGCCACTTATAATCATTCCAATCTTTTTCACTAGCATTTAGAAGTGAAAGTATCTTTTGTTTTTTTTCCTCAGTTTTTCTTTCTTGTTCTTTCGACATACCCTTTGGGATTTTATCCCTTACCTCAAGATAGTCCTCAATTTCAGATTTTAACTCACAGGCTCTTTCTAAAGCTATAGCTTTTTTTGTTTTACTTGTATTCATTGGAAATGGACACTCCTTTCATGTTGTATAGTTTGTATAAAAATTAAATTTTAGTATGGATAGTGAAAAAGTGGTTTAACCTGGATTATAACAAATAATATGGTAAAGTGCAAATTTCCTGGGTATTACTCACTATGACTGATTGATAAAGTTTGTTGAATTTTATATAATAGAGTAGTTCAATAAATTAGGAGGGAAAGTTTTATGTCTAATACAAAAAAAGTAGCAAAGTCGGCTGCAATGATAGCCGTACTTACTTTAATTAGTAAATTTTTAGGTTTTATTAGGGAAATGCTCATTGCTTATAAATTTGGTTCAGGATATGAGACGGATACATATTTTGTAGCTATGACAGCAACAGTTCTTATTATGAGTACTGTTGGGGCAGCTTTAAATACTACCCTTATACCGATATTTTCTGAAATTGAAGAAAAAAAGGGAAAGAAACACAAGGTTAAGTATTTAAACAATGTTTTAAATGTAGTCTTCATAATAACCATTGTATTAGGCATATTAGGATATTTTCTTTCTCCTGTAGTAATTCGAATATTGGCCAAAGGTTTTACAGGTGAGCAGTTTAAATTGGCAGTAAAGCTTAATAGAATAGGACTACCAATTATGATTTTTTTAGGCTTTACTTATATATTTTCAGGTTTTCTTCAAAGTAGTGAAATCTTTGGTCCTCCAGCTATTGCTGGAATTCCTTTTAATTTAGTTTATATAATATACTTATTTATATTTTCTAATAAACTAGGAGTAGTAGGACTTATGGTTGCTAGTGTAATAGCAGCATCAGCTCAATTTTTAATCCAAGTACCAGCAACTAAAAGATTAGGATATAAGTATAGCTTTGATGTGGATTTAAAGGATAGATATATAAATAAGGCAATGATACTAGTTCTACCAGTGCTTTTAGGTTCAGCAGTACAGCAAATAAATACTGTAATAGATAAGACTTTAGCTTCTGACTTGGTAGAAGGTAGTATTTCAGCTTTAAATTATTCTGCTAAAATTAATAGTTTAGTAATTAGCGTGTTTGTTACGGCTATTACCACTGTTATTTTTCCAATGTTGTCAAGGGCCTTTAATCAAAACGATACAAATCAAGTGAAGGAAATAATGGCTGAAGGAATAAATATAATACTTATAATAACTGTACCAGCAACTATTGGAATTGTACTATTGGCACAGCCTGTAGTAAAAATCTTTTTCCAAAGGGGAGCTTTCGATGAAACGGCAACTTTAATGACTAGTCAGGCTTTAATTTTCTATTCTTTAGGATTAGTAGGTTCTTCTTTAAGATTAATGTTAAATAAGGTTTATTATTCTTTTCAAGATACTATTACTCCTATGGTAAATGGAATTATAGCAGTTATTATAAATTTAATTTTTAATATTATTTTAGTGAAACCCATGGCCCATTCAGGCTTAGCTTTGGCTACAAGTATATCACTTACCGTTAGTACCTTATTTTTGTTTGTAAGTTTAAGGAAGAAAATGAAAGGCGCTATGGGGTTAAAAAGATATATGGAATGTTTTATAAAAACTTTAATTTCTGCTATAATTATGGGTTTAGTTGTAAAAGTCACTTATTTTGGTCTTACTTCATTACTTCCGGATAAAAATATAATACAACTAATAGTACTTGTATTTACTATAGGTTTAGGCGGTTTTATTTACACTATTTTATGTAGTATATTAAAAGTTAAAGAAATAAGGGTATTATTAAATAGATTAGTGAGAATGAAAAAGAAATAATGAATGAGTGAGTCAAACAGGGCCGTCCGAGACCATTGAAAAAGTCCAGTTTAAAATTCCCATCTAATCATTAAGTTGGTATCTTCTTGTAAAATATTAAATATAACTTAGAAACATCAAGAAACGAAGACATTTTAGAGGATAGTATGTTTACTATTCTCCTTAAATTAACTGCAATTGCAGTTAATTTAGATTGTGTAGACGTACCTCCGGGCTTATTTCTAAAAACCACATATATGCTAGATTTAATGAAGAGCGTTCTATTACTTGCTTATTATACTAATACCATTCTTCACTTACTATTGACTTAGGGAAAATTTTATGGTAACATTACTCTAATTTAATAAAAGAAATTCTATGACAAAGAGTAGTAGTTAAAGTGTTCCATTTCTAGAGAGTTAAGGATGGTGGAAACTTAACAATGGAAGCTTTAATGAATGGACTTTGTAGAAATAAGGTGAAATCAAGTTTTGAGAGTACCTTTAATCGGAAGCCTACCGTTATCTTAGGACAGGATATGTTAGTATCCCATAAGAGTGATGCATTTTTGTGCATAATTTAGGTGGCAACACGAATATAAGCCTTCGTCCTATTGTTGGATGAAGGCTTTTTTTATATTTAAATTTAAAGGGGGCTATAAAATGAGAAGGAATGGATATTTTGGTGAGTTTGGTGGGAAATATGTAGATGAAGATCTAAAAGAAGTGTTAGAAGAATTAGAAAGGAAATATAATAAATGTATTAGGGACGAAGGATTTTGGGAAGAAATAAATTATTACCAAAAAAATTATATAGGAAGAGAAAGTCCTTTATATTTTGCTGAAAATTTAACTAAGGAACTAGGTGGAGCTAAAATATACTTAAAAAGAGAAGATTTAAACCATACAGGTGCCCACAAAATAAATAATGCTATAGGTCAAGGGATTTTAGCTAAAAGAATGGGAAAGAAAAGAATAATAGCTGAAACCGGGGCTGGACAACATGGAGTGGCTACTGCCACAGTTTGTGCTCTACTTGGTTTAGATTGTATTATTTACATGGGAGAAGTAGATATAAAGAGACAAGAGTTAAATGTTTTTAGAATGGAAATGTTAGGAGCAGAAGTAAGACCAGTAAATAAAGGTGATAGAACTTTAAAAGATGCAGTAGATGTAGCTTTAGAAGATTTTATTAAAAACAAAGAAAATACCTACTATTTATTAGGTTCAGCTGTGGGACCTCATCCTTATCCTACTATTGTTAGGGATTTTCAAAGTATTATAGGCAAGGAGGCCAGAAGACAAATGTTAGAAAAAGAAAACCAGCTGCCAGACTATCTTATAGCCTGTGTAGGAGGAGGTAGTAATGCCATAGGATTGTTTCATGAATTTGCAGAAGATAAAAAGGTAAAAATGATTGGAGTAGAAGCCTATAATTCAGCTTCCATAGAAAAAGGAGAAATAGATATTATTCACGGTTTTAAATGCTATGTATTAAAGGGGGATAATTCTTCAATAGCAGCTGGATTAGATTATCCAGGTATCGGACCTGAACACAGTTATTATAGTTCTATAGGTAGAGCAAAATACGTTTCAGTAACAGATGAAGAAGCATTAGAAGCTTTCTTTAAATTGTCCAAAACAGAAGGAATAATTCCAGCTATAGAAAGTTCCCATGGAATAAGTTATGGAATGAAATTAGCAAAAAAGTTGCCTAAAGATAATATAATAATAATAAATTTATCTGGTAGAGGTGATAAAGATGTAGTGCAAGTAAAAGATATAATAGAGAAAAAATGAATACATCAGTATATATTAAGACTAACTTTTAAAAAGTTCTATAGTAGTAGCAATTTTTTCAATAGTTGAGGGAGGAAGTTTATCTACTTGGTAAAAGAGTCTTTCTAAAGCATTAATTTTAGTAGAATATTCTTCTTCCTCTTCTTTAACTATGGACAAGTTTGAATTTCTTATATTAGTTTTGCCAAAAAGATAATCTATAGAGACATTAAAGAACTCAGCAATTCTAACAATAAGCTTTTCGTCATTAGGAAATCTTAATCCATTTTCATAATTACTAATAGACTGTCTACTAATATTAAATTCTTTAGATAGTTCTATTTGAGATAACCCTTTTTCCTCTCTTAAATACTTCAATCTTTCAGAAAAAGACATTTCATCACCTCGAAATTATATAAATTACTATTATAGTAGCACCTAAAAGAAAATCATCCTATAGTATGCTACAAAAAGAATAAAATAATGATATAATAGATACAATCGTTGGCGTTTAATATCTATAATTTAGAGGGAGAGATGAGGTTTGGTAGATTACTATAGGATGTTATTAGAGGAATATGTTGATTTAGAAGGAATAACTGAAAGAATATTAAAGGATATATTAGAACAGCTAGGGAAAGATTTGATTTATAATTTTTTTGCTTTTGGCAAAGATGTAACTTTTGAAACCTTCTTAAATAATTTTAATATTTATTTAGAAATTATAAGAAAACTATCTGATGATGAGTGTGATGAATATAATTAGTTTATTATGAAGACATAATAGAAAAAGATTTTTGTTATTCTTATTATTTTAAAAGTTGTTTTTCAATTAAATGCTCTTATACATGGAAAAAGATAAAGACATAGATGGGTTTTCATCTTTGTACCTAGTGAAGGCTTGGGATGGGCTAAGAAGAAATAAAAAAATACTGGAAATATAAAAACAGCCAATATCGTTATAATAGGGATATTGGCAAGATATATAGCTATAAAATTTAATACTTGAAAAGGTTTTGGAAAAGTAGGTGTATTAAAGTCAATATACAAAAACCTAGAAATTTTTTTTAGGTTATAGCTACCATAAAAGGCAGAAAAGATTTATCCTCTAACTTTTTCAAGTGCATAATTTATAGATTCATCCATGCTTTCCCCTTGAGAAAGCTTAAAGGTAAGAGCCGAATTAAATATATTATTTGCATTAGTAATATTTAATTCTGAGGTTTCATAAGAATTAAAATTTTTAGATTCGCTAGAGTTTATGTATATACAGCCTTTTTCTCTCAAGAATACTATTAACTCTTTAACACCTAATCCTAAAAGAATTTCAGCAGCTTTTTTTAAATCTTTTTCATTATTAATCGAAATGCCACTTAAAACTTCTAGTTTTAATTTATCTGCTATTAAAAGGTCCACATGTCGAATTATTTCACAATCTAGAACCTGGGCAGGGGTAGGATCTAAGATAGTATACTTTCCTTTTGTTTTTGCTTTTTTCAGCCCATATTTTACAGTTTCAATTGGTATCTCTAATTGTGTTACAACTATTTTTGACTTTTCAATTATATCATCAGCTTTATCTATATTTCTATTATTTATTTTAGTATTAGCTCCTGATGCAACGATAGTTGCATCTTCACCTTCTCTATCAACTGAAATTAGGGATACGCCTGTTGGAGCTTCTTTAGTTTTTTCAATATAATATGTATTGATTCCATAAGACTCCATCTGTGAAACTAATTTATTACCCAAATCATCATCTCCTATTTTACCGACCATAGCTACATTTCCACCTAAATTAGCCATAGTTATAGCTTGATTAGTCCCTCTTCCACCAGGGAGCTGGTTAAAGCTTGTCCCTATTACAGTTTCACCTTTTTTAGGTATATCTATTACATTTGCAACTAAATCTATATATATACTACCTATTACTATAATATCAGCCATCAAAATTACCTCCATTATTTATCTAATAGTACTATATAATAGTACCATATTTTTACCTGTTTTCAATGTTATCTATTTACAATTTTTTGTTGTCCTGTCGTTTCATGCCGAAACCTTATTATATACCACCTTATTATATAGTATAATATCAATATAATACAATCCTTAATAATTTATTAGAAAGGAGATTGACCATGGTAACAAAAGAAATTAAATTTACAGATATAGAAGGTATACAGGTAGGAAATGCACAAGATATGGAAGGTGGAACTGGTTGCACAGCCGTAATATGTGAGGAAGGAGCTACAGCAGGTGTAGATGTAAGAGGTGGTTCGCCGGGGACTAGAGAAACTGATTTACTCAATCCCCAAAATTTAGTAGAAAAAATTCATGCCGTTATGTTAACAGGAGGAAGTGCCTTTGGATTGGATGCAGCTTCTGGTGCTATGAAATATTTGGAGGAAAAAGGTATTGGTTTCGATGTACAAGTAACAAAGGTACCTATAGTATGTAGTGCTGTCTTATTTGATTTAGTAGTAGGAGATTATAAGATTAGACCAGATAAAGAAATGGGATATAAGGCTTGCATTAATTCTACAAAGAAAGAATGTCTAAGTGGCAATGTTGGTGCCGGAACTGGAGCTACTGTGGGAAAGTTTTTTGGTATAGATAGGGCTATGAAAGGTGGTCTTGGTTCTTACGGTATTCAAGTTGGGGATTTAAAAGTAGGGGCTATAGTTGCTGTTAATTCTTTAGGAGATATTATTGATCCTAATACTGGGGAAATATTAGCTGGACTTTTAGATAAAGATAGAGAAAACTGTATTGGAACAGAAGAGGAAATGTTAAAGGTATATAGTGGAAATAAAAACATATTTAGTGGGAACACTACTATAGGAATAGTTGTAACTAATGGTATATTTAATAAGTCTCAAATGAATAAAATTGCTTCCATGGCCCATAATGGATATGGAAGAACTATAAGGCCTGCCCATTCTATATTTGATGGGGATACGATTTTTACTATGGGGACGAATAAAGTGGAAGCCGATATAAATGTAGTAGGTTTCTTAGCAGCTAAGGCTATGGAAAGAGCAGTTATAGATGGGATAAAGTCCGCTGATTCAGCTTATGGGTTTAAGTCTTATAAAGAGCTACGAAAAAGTTAGCTTTAAAGAGTTTACATAAAACAACATAAAAAGATAAAATTTCATTATAAATTACAGAAGTAGTCTAAAGATCAGCTAATACTAATTAATATCAAGGGTTAGTACTATACCTAGGAGGATAGGGAATGTTTAGTATGTATAGACCATATTTAAAGGAATATCTTAACCTAGAAGATATAACAGACATAGAACTAAGTAGAGCTTTAGAGGAACTAGGAAGAGACTTAGTATTTAGTTGCTTGTATTTGGAAAAGATGTAACTTCTAAAATATTTGTGGAAAATTTATCAATTTATTTAGATATTGCTAAGAGGGATTCTTCTATAAATGAAAATGAAGATGAATTTAGAAACTGGTGAAAAAAAGAATTTTAAAATTTTGAAACCTCCAATTGACATAACTTTTTTAATAGGATAGACTAATGTAGTTAAGT
>DATGTQ010000150.1 GCA_035301805.1 Tissierellales bacterium | reverse complement strand
CTAAATTTATCTACTTACTTTCTAATAATATTGAGCAACTTCCGTTTCAAAATATCTATGAAGGTCATAGGGAGCATATATTCCTTTATCAGTCACTACACCACTTACAAGATGAGGAGGAGTTATATCAAAAGATGGGTAATATCCTTTTACTCCATCTAGTGTGTTTCTTATACCCCTTGCTTCCAATACTAACTTTGGATCTCTCTCCTCAATAGTTACTGATGAAATAGTTTCATGCCCTTGGTCTGGAATTCCTGTTACAAAATAAGGCACTCCATGATATTTAGCCACAATAGCAATTTGATAAGTTCCTATTTTATTGACAATATGTCCATCTAAGCATATAACATCAGCCGCCGAAGTAAATAAATCTATTTTATTTTTTACCATAGTAAAAGCTGGCATATTATCTGTAATTACAGTTGTATCAAAACCTTGATCATAAGCCACACTTGCTGTCAACCTAGACCCTTGAAAATATGGTCTTGTTTCAGGCACAAATAGCTTAATATCCTTATCCCTTTTTTTAGCTCCTCTAAGCATCATGCCAACAATTGTTTCCCCAAAACATTGGGTCATAATATTACCTTTATTGGGAAA
The DNA here is from genome assembly GCA_035301805.1 of Tissierellales bacterium. Lineage (NCBI taxonomy): Bacteria > Bacillati > Bacillota > Tissierellia > Tissierellales > Tissierellales bacterium. The sequence continues at coordinate 8,873 of DATGTQ010000150.1, read as the reverse complement.
CATATCAACTAGATATCCTCCAACCTTTTCCATAGTAGAATATCTTCTATTTAATGATTCAATGGTATATAAAAATATAGCCTCATCAACTCTCTTACCTTCTTCTATTGCAGTTTTAGCAACATTTAAGCATCCGTCAGTTACTTGACTCATTCTTTTTGCCGTAGTAGGTCTGGCATGGGATAAGGTATATCCTGCCTTCTTTAAATATTCCCACATTTCATCCTTACTCATACTTCTACTTTCATAAGCTGCTAAAGCCATACCCATACCAGCAGCTGTAAAAGGTCCAGCACTTTGGGTAACCATATCAGTAATGGCTTGTGCAACTTCAACATGAGTATTACATGTAACAAATTTAACTTCTGTAGGATAAATTCTTCTGTCTAATATTTTCACTTTCCCATTTTCATACCATGCTACATTTTCATATCTTAATACAAAAGCTAAATCTTTATCTGCTCTTTCCATGTATAATCTCCTTCCATAACGGAACTTGTAAGTTCTATTAATTTTATTTCATATAGTATATTAATATTATCATATAATAAATATCTTTATCCTTTAGAATTTAACACCCACCAATATGGTGGGTATCTATTTTATTAATTTAATTTATTAAGGGCCTTATCAAGATCAGCAATTATATCTTCTGCATCTTCTAGTCCAATAGAGATTCTTACTAAACCTTCTGTAATACCACTTGCCGCCCTTTCTTCTTCAGTATATGGTGAATGAGTCATACTAGCAGGATGTTGAATCAATGTTTCTGCATCACCTAAACTAACTGCCAAAGAACAAAGTTCTACTGTATCCATTAACTTTTTACCTGCTTCTATTCCACCTTTTACTTCAAAAGCTATCATAGCTCCTGGTAATTTCATTTGCTTTTCTGCTAATTCATATTGTGGAAAAGATTTTAGTCCAGGATATAAAACAGTTTCTACTGCTGGATGGGACTCTAAAAATTCTGCTACTTTCTGTGCATTAGAACAATGTTTTTCCATACGTAAATCTAAAGTTTTCATTCCTCTATTAATTAAAAAGGCATCGAAAGGACTTAGTGCAGCTCCTGTCATGTCTTTAAGTCCAACTTCTCTAACTTCATTTATAAATTCTTGACTTCCAACGACGAAGCCTGCAATAACATCGCCATGACCATTTAAATATTTAGTAGCAGAATGAACAACTATATCAGCACCTAAATCTAATGGTCTTTGTAAATATGGTGTACAATAAGTGCTATCTACTATTACCATACACTCTTCATTTTCATGGGCAATTTTTGATATAGTTTTAATATCTGATATAGTCATATTTGGATTAGCTGGTGTTTCTAAATAGACTAATTTAGTATTTTCTTTCATAGCTTTTCTTACATTCTCTGGGTCAGATGTATCTACAAAAGTTACTTCTACTCCAAATCTAGATAAACCATGGTTTAAAAAGGCAAAGGTACAGCCATATAACGTTTTTGCTGCAATTACATGGTCTCCGGCACTTACGGCAGTCCATAATGCAGAGGTAATTGCTCCCATACCTGAAGCCGTGGATATAGCTGCTTCTGCATTTTCTAAATTAGCTAGTTTGTTCTCTAACTGAGTATTAGTCGGATTACCAATTCTTGAATAAATATACCCTTCCTCTTCTCCCTCGAATCTATTACCACCTTGTTCAGCTGAATCAAATATAAAGGTGGATGTTTGGTAAATTGGTGTTGCTAATGCACCATGTTCATTATCTTCATACCCAGCATGAATAGCTCTTGTACTAAAACCTAATTTTTTTAAACTTTCCTTATTCATATTGTCCTCCTTAATTGTTTTAATTTACATATTATTTTTAAATATATCTATATAATCTTTACCTATTTTCATTTTTTCACGATTCATTATAAATTCTTTTCCAGACAATATTAATAACCTTTCAGCCTTTACTCTTTCCTCTATATTCTCAATATTTGTAATATCAATTACTTTAGAATCTCCTACTACTCTTCTTATCATTTCAAGGCCTGCTGAACCTGCTGCATCAGAAAGTATAGAATTTAGATACCATTCCATATAGTATTCTTCCTTAGCCATTACATCAGTTACTATTTCTTTGTAAAGCTTTATAAATTTCTCTTTAAATAAATCTACTATATTTTCTATTGTCTTTCCAAGCCAATTTGTGAACTCCTCTATATCCTTATTGTCTTTTTCTACATAAGCTTTAGCCCACGGAAAGAATAAATTTCCTATTACATTTCCTAAGTCATATCCTATTGGCCCATAGAATGCAAATTCAGGGTCTATAACTTTCATAGAATCCTTTGTTACAAATATAGAGCCAGAGTGTAAATCTCCATGGATTAAAGCTTGAGTATTATTCATAAAGTTATTTTTTAGTTTTCCTACTTCTAGTATTAAATCTTTATCTCCATAAAGTTCTTTTTTCACAAAATCCATATTTTCATCTAATACAATATTCCTACCCTTATAATCTATATATGGTTCTGTAAATACTAGGTCTTCTGATATTTTACATAAATCTTTATTAATAAACTTTTCTACTCTATCCTTTTTGTCTCCTGAATCCATTACCAAATCTGTTGTTGGCAATAGGGTATTTACCATAAATGTAGTAATATGGTCTGCTAATTTATGAAATATTTTTCCTTCTAACAATTCTTCTCTCAAGTTTCCATGATCTGATATATCTTCCATAACTAAAGCACACATAATAGGATCATATTTATAAACTTTTGGTACTAATCCTGGTGCTAATTCTCCTTGAAGACTTAAAACCTCTGCCTCTATCCTATTTCTATCTACATCTAATGGTCTACCAGAGGTTCTAAGAAGAATATCTGCATGTTTAATAACAATGGATTTTTTAGTATTTTCATCCCATATTTTAAATACATAATTAATATTTCCATCACCAATTTCTTTAGCTTTTAAACTGGCATCTTTGTCAAAGAAATCTAATTTTCCCTTGATATAATCTAATACATCATCAGTTTCCATTTTAAAATGTTTATCAAATTTAGACAAATTATCAACTCCTATATACCTTGATAATATCTTTATAATCTTCAATAAAACAAATATAAACTAATATCTAAAGTGGCTAATAACTTAATATTTTTTATGGGGTGAATCATAATCAGTTCCTAGCCCCTTAGATAAAATTGACTATTTGGAATTTTTAAACTATTTTTTCTAAAGTGCCTTTTTCTTTCCTTTAGACTTGGGAAATCCTAATGCAATTGATAAAATTCCCATAATAATCATCAACATTGAATATATTGAAAATGGAACAATAGACACAGGTGATATTTTTCCAATTCCTGCAGCTGCTAACAATTGCCCTCCATAAGGAATTAAACCTTGAAAAGCTGATGAAAATATATCTAGTATACTAGCTGTTTTTTCAGGTGCTATATCATATTCTTTAGATATATCTTTAGCTAATGGTCCCGCTGTTATAATAGATATTGTATTGTTAGTTGTAGCTATATCTATTAAACTTACTAATGTTGCTATTCCAAATTGTGCTCCTTTTTTAGTTTTAACATTTGCAGTAACTTTTTCTAGTAGATAATCTATTCCTCCATAATAGTCCATTAAACCTACTAATCCACCAACTACAATAGCTATAATAGCTAAGTCTTCCATCCACTCCATACCCCTTTGTAATGTTGCAAATAACCCAACTAAGTTAAAGTGTCCTAAAGCTAATCCTATTATAGCACCTACCCCTATTCCAATTCCCAGTACTAACATTACATTTAGACCAACTAAAGCACTAATTATAATGGCTATATATGGTAGTATCTCTACTATTGAATATGCATAATCCTTCGTACTTGCCTTTGTTACAGGTATAAATGCTAAGATTATTATTGTAATAATTACAGCTGGTAATACTATTAATAAATTTGCCTTAAACTTATCCCTAAGTTCTACACCTTGTGTCCTTGTAGCAGCTATTGTTGTATCTGAAATAAAGGATAAATTGTCTCCAAACATAGCTCCTCCCACAACTGTTCCTAATACTAAAGGTAGGCTAAGACCTGTTTGTGAAGCAAGTCCAACTCCTATTGGAGCAACTGCAGTTATGGTTCCCATAGATGTTCCCATAGCAAAAGATAAAATACAACTTACAATAAACAACCCTGGTAATACCATGTTAGAAGGAAGTATGCTTAAACCTAAATTCACCATTGAACTAACTGCTCCCATTTCTTCTGCAACTGAGTAAAATGCTCCTGCCATTAAAAATATTACTACCATTAATATAATAGTTGGTTCCCCACCTGCCTTGGAAAAAATATCAAGTTTTTTCTCTAAGGATGTATCTTCTCCCTTCTTATCTAAACATAAAGCAAATGCAGAAGCTATTACCATACCTAATAACAGTGGCATATTACCAAAGTCACCTGTTATAATTCCTGTCCCCATGAATAATACTAAAAAAACTATTAACGGCATTAATCCTGTAAAATTACTTTTTTTATTCACGTTTTTTCCCCCTAATTTAATTTTTTACTTAAAAGTCTCTTATTTTTAACCAATCCTTAAATTTCATATTGTAAATGGTTATTTAGTACAACGTTTTCACTAAAATACCAAAGTCTTATTCTCTATTTTAATAGGATTCCTTACCCCTCCTTTATGCACCATTATTATTTAATTTTATTGATATTTTAAATTAAGTTTCAACTAATTTTTGTGCCATATTTCTATCAGTAATTAATACATCTATAAAATTTCCTCTTAGTGCTCCTAAAATAGCTTCATACTTTTTCTCTTCACCTGCTACTGCCACTACAAGAGCGTCATTTTTGTTTTCAAAAATATCATATCCTATAGTCCTATCTAAGTAATCATGTTTTACAACATTTCCATTTTTGTCATACCACCCAAATCCAATATCACCTACACAGCCTAATTCAACTAAATGGCTAATATATTTCTCATTAAAATATTTTTGGGTATATAAAGTACTGTCTTTAGTAAGCTCTCCAATGCCCACCACAATGATATTACACTTTTCCATCATATTAAATGTTTTCTTTATGCTATTGTCAGACATTATAGCATCCTTTGTTTCTTTATTTTCAACACTTGCTGGAGAATATAACAGATAGGGAGTACCTCCAAATTTTTCAGCTATAGTTCTAGTTATTTCATCAGGCTTTAAAGCTGTATATGCAATATTCATTCCCCCAACTAGTTGTACTACTGGCATTTCATAGTCCTTATGGTCTGACAATCTCATGGCTACTTCAGACAGTGTTCTTCCCCAAGTTACCCCTATCATATCCCCCTTTTCTACTAATTCTTCTAAGTACTTTGCACCTGCTATTCCCAGGTCTAAGGTTACGTTTTCATCATCAATAGAAAAAGTTACTACACTTTCCTTAAGATTAAATTTTTCTTCTAATTTTGTTTCTAATTCAAAATCATATTTTTCAACATCTGCAATCTGTATTTTTACAATTCCCTTTTCTCGGGCCTTTTTCAACAATCTATTAACTCTTTGTCTTGACATGCCCATCTTTTTTGATATTTCATTTTGAGTCAATTCTTTTTTGTAATAATAATATGCAACTTTTACTAACTCTCTATTTTTATAACTATCCATACTTAACCCCCTATTACATTTGCTCACCTGATGATATATTGTAATGAATTACTAAAAGCATACCAATTATTATTTTATTTGTCAATAGAATTTTAAAATTTTTTTCATTACCATTGTTACCCTTTTATTCCTTGACATATTTAAGAAATTGGGGTAAATTGTTAATAAGTGTATAATATATTTCATTCTTAACTATACTACTAATAACTAATATAAATTTAAAAACTTTTATAAAAATAAAATATAACATAATAGCAATTTTATTTTAGCGTGTTACCAAATCTGGGCAAAAGCTAATAAGGACTTCTTATACCTTATTAGCTTTTTTAAAATATTATTAAAAATAACAAAAGGAGTTGATAAGGATGAATTTTTACAAGAAACTAGCTTCAATTCTTTTAGGGGTGTTAATGCTATTAATATCGATACTTCCATCATCAAGGGTTAGTGCTAGCGCAACTGTTGACCAAATTATAGCGGACATGACCTTAGAAGAAAAAGTGGGACAAATGTTCATGCCTGATTTTAGAAATTGGGGAAAGGATGGAAATGGTAATCCTATACCATTTACCGTTATGAATGAAAAAGTAGCCAAGATTATTCAAGAATATCATTTAGGAGGCGTTATACTTTTTAGAGAAAATGTTGCGAATACAGAGCAAACTGTAAAGCTTGTTCATGGATTACAAGAAGCCTCTGAAGATATTCCACTACTTATAACTATAGACCAAGAAGGTGGACTTGTTACTAGGCTCCAAACTGGAACCAATATGCCAGGAAATATGGCCCTAGGTGCAGCTAATGATCAAAAATTAGCAGAGGAAATTGGAGAAGCAATAGGGGCAGAATTAAACTCCTTAGGTATAAATGTCAATTTTGCACCAGTATTAGACGTTAATGTTAATCCTGCTAATCCTGTTATAGGAATTAGATCTTTTGGTGCTGACCCTGATTTAGTTTCTAAAATGGGAGTTGGATATATTAAAGGATTACAAAATTCTAAGGTTGCTGCAACAGCTAAACATTTCCCAGGCCATGGAGATACAGCAACAGATTCACATTTTGGACTTCCAGTTGTAGAGCATGATAGAGAAACTTTAGAAGCTATAGATCTAAAGCCTTTCCAAGCAGCAATGGACAATAATATAGATATGATTATGACTGCACATATTGTGCTTCCTGCTATAGACAATGATAAAGCTGAATCTATAAAGGATGGTAGTGAAATTGGAATACCAGCAACTTTATCACAAAAAATCTTAACAGGTCTAATAAGGGAAGAAATGAATTATAATGGTGTCGTAGTGACAGATGCATTAAATATGCAGGCAATAACAGAGCATTTCGGACCAGAAGATGCAGTAATAAGATCTATTAATGCTGGGGCAGATATAGTACTCATGCCAGCTATAGTCTGGGACGAATCCCAAGTGGAAAATTTAGATAAAGTATATAATGCAGTAATAGATGCAGTTAATTCTGGAGAAATAAGTGAAGAAAAAATTAATGAGTCTGTTAGAAGAATTTTAACATTAAAAATCAATAGAAATATTATAGGAAAAGAAGACTCTAGATCATTAGATGAAAAAATAGCAAATGCCAAAACTATTGTGGGTTCAAAAGAACATAAGGAAATTGAAAGAAGAGCAGCAGAAAAAGCAGTAACTTTAATAAAAAATGAAGATAATACTTTACCTTTTAATTTAGACAATGGAAAAAAAGTTTTACTATTATCTAATCAGCAAGATAGACTAAATTTAATGGAACTAGAAATGAATAATATAATAGAAAAATTAGGGGTTACAAATGTTACAATTGACAAAAGTCTATACAGTAACGGGTCCTTAACTGATAAAATTAAGAATCAAATTGATTCTGCCGACTATATTATTATGGAAACATATAATTTAAATTCTAATTCTGTATTCCCCATAGAAGCAAGTCAATATGCTAATGAAAAAAATAAGAAACTTGCTACTATGTCTTCAAGAAATCCTTATGATATAGCGTATTTACCAGATGTGAAGGCTAATATAGCAATATATGGTTCTAGTGGATATGATCAAACCCAACAAGGAGAAGCAGCTCTTCCAATTAATATACCTGTAGGCCTAGATACTATATTTGGTTTAGTAAATCCAACTGGAAAACTTCCAGTCTCTATTCCAAAAGTTAATGATTTAGGCAATTTATATGAAATTGGATATGGTCTAACCTACCAACCAAAGGTTGATAAAGATGAACTAGAAAAAATAATTACTGAAGCCGAAAGTTTAAATAAAGAAGAATATACAAAAGAAAGCTGGAATGCATTAGAAAAAGCTTTAAATATAGCAAAAGACATATACAATAAAGACAACGTAAACCAAGATGAAATAGATGAAACTAAACTAAATTTAGAGAAAGCTATTAATGCTTTAATCAAAAAAACAGATCAAAATGAAGCCAATAAAGTAATAGATCAAATAAATAAGCTACCGGCATTGGATAAGTTAACTTTAAAAGATAAGAAAAAAGTACAATCAGCAAGAGCAGCTTATGATAAATTAACAGAGGCACAAAGCGCCTTAGTAACAAATCTTAATGTGCTGGAAGAAGCAGAGAAAAAAATAGCCAAATTAGAAAAGGAACCGGGAACTCCAGGAAAACCAAATAAGCCTAACAAGCCAACGCCACCAAAAGGAAAACCTAAAGGTGGGCTACCTAAAACAGGTGATAGTAATAAATTAAACTTTTATATTAGTGGACTAATGTTAGTCATATTAGGTGTAGCTTTAAAGAAAAAAAATATTTAAATTTAATATAAATGCTCCTTTCTGGATATTTTTCTAGAAAGGAGCATTGTTTTTATAAAATTATTTATAACATATATTTTAAACTAATTTTGTTTTGATTCTATTTCTCTTATCTCTTTTTCAGTTAATCCTGTCGCCTCCATTATCTTCCCTAATGGTAGGCCCATATTTATTAATTTCTCAGCTATTTCTATCTCCCTTTTTTCCGCCCCTTTTTCTATTCCTTTTTCCATTCCTTTTCTTTCTGCATATTTTAATCTAGATATGGCATCCCGTCTAGCCTTCTCTCTAGCATAATATTTTTCTCTTAGTCTTTCATCAGCAGATATCTTTTCTAACATTTCTTTAGCCATCTTCAATGTTTCACTCCTTTCCATAAGCTGATTTAACAGTTCTTCCGTCCCAGGCTCTCCTATTCTCTTCATAAATGTTAACCATAGTTCT
>DATGTQ010000149.1 GCA_035301805.1 Tissierellales bacterium | reverse complement strand
TATATTATAAAATAGGTAATGCAAGTACAATAATCTCTAGTATGGGAGCACCAATGGCAAATGGTGTTCCAGCACAATAAATTGCAGCAACTCAAACTAAACGCCAAGCATTTGGTGCATTTATAGATATGATTTAAATATATCTATATATAACATGGGGATTATTGGAATGGCGACAAAGAACTATAGGTTTATCCAAGTGGAACAAAAATATATGTTAAAGTATATAGGATTTAATAGTCAAGATATAGGGTTTTTTACAACATTGGTAAGAAGTCAACAAATGTTAAATAAATTTCAATATTAATATACAGAATTATCTAAAATAGGGTATAATAAATGAAAGAATAATATTATAATATAAAATATTAGAGAAAAATGAACATTTCCTATTAACGGAAGATTTATCAATTCACTATATAGAATTACCTAAATTTGATGATAAAAAAGATATAGAATATATGGAAGCAATAGAACTATGGTTAACATTTATGAAGAGAATAGGAGAACCAGGGACGGAAGAACTGTTAAATCAGCTTATGGAAAGGAGTGAAACATTAAAGATGGCTAAAGAAATATTAGAAAAGATATCTGCTGACGAAAGACTAAGAGAAAAATATTATGCTAGAGAGAAAGCTAGACGGGATGCCATATCAAGATTAAAATATGCAGAAAGAAAGGGTATGGAAAAGGGCGTGAAAAAAGGAATGGAAAAAGGGATTAAAGAAGGAAAACAAGAAGAGAGAATAAAGATAGCTAAAAATTTTTTAAAGGAAGGCGTGGGAATAGCCTTAGTAGCAAAGTCTACAGGACTTTCTAAATTAGATGTAGAAAAGTTAAAAGAAGAACTGGATAACTAAGAATATATAATTATGAAGGATGATGAGCAGATGCTAATCATCCTCTATTTTATATTTATTTGTTATTGCTTGCTTTAGAAAACACTTTTTTTATTAATTACTTTTTATAAGAACCGGGTTTATTATATCCTAAACTAATAACTTATTTATCTGAGAATTATTAAAGGAAAATTATAAATAAACAGAAGTGCTCCTTTGGATATGATCACCCTAGAGCAAAAGAATTAGAAGAAAGGACAAATAATAAGTTTGAGTCTATAAAGATTAATTACTTTAACTTAGGGGATAAGTTAGATTATAATAATATAAAAATTAAAAAGATGAGTTTTAAACCAAAACAAAAATTCACTAATTTAAGTTTTAATACTATTGAATCAAAATCTGTAGAGTTTTATTTTTCAGGGAACGAAACAAATACCACTAGTAGTAATATATTCAACCCTAATGATATTGAGGAGGTTGCATAATGGACAAGAATAAGCAACCAGGTATAAGTTTTGATGGAATTATATTGGTGGCAGAAGAATTTTGGAGAGATTTTGATGTACCCGAGGATGGGGATTTAGATTTTAGTATAGAGGCAGCAAATAGTAAAATAGATGAAAATTATAACGTAGAGTTGGAAACAAATCTAAGGATAATAAAAGATGACGAAGAGAAATTAAAATTGCAAAGCAAGTTTGTTGGTTTATTTTCAACCATTGATGGTGAAGAGAATATGGATATAGATGAATATATAGAAAATAATGCACCAGCTTTAATGTTCCCGTATGTAAGAGAGCATATATCAGCTATAACAACTAAATCTGGTATAAATCCAATTTTTTTACCGCCTATTAATTTTGTGACCTTATTAAAAAATAAATAGTTAATGAGAACTCAATATAATCCTGGTTAAAATAATTTTAACTAGGATTTAATTTTATTAAAAGCATTAATTAGATGGAAGTTGATTGCGATGAATAAATTAACCAATTAAGGAAATTGCATAATTAAATCTATAAAATTAAATAAAAAAAAGGTACAGGGGGATAGCTCATTGAAAATGAGATTTTAAATTTCATATTTTAATTTTACAGATTCTATAGATTTGCAAAACCCTCCTAATTAATATTAACATTCAAGTATTCATATGCCGTTAGGCAGCTTTATTTAATGATTTACCTAAGTTTACTGCAATAGTTCCAGCTATTAAAGTTATACAATTTAATAGTGCATGTACTTTAACTTTATTAATACCTTTAG
>DATGTQ010000148.1 GCA_035301805.1 Tissierellales bacterium | reverse complement strand
ATTTAACCAAATTTATTTTTGAAAATTGGTTACCAAGAAAGACTTCTTTTCACTGTTAAGTATAAGAGGGTAATTTTAAACAATTTTGTTTCATCAAGATAAGTATTTTCTGATGGTCAAATTTTAAAAAGATTAATAGCTCTCGATAAATTTTGAACCTTAACAATTGAATAGACCAAGACAAGACATTAATCATTTTTGGAGCGTAATAACCTATCCGCCAAGATCTTTCTGCTGAATAATTCGGCAAAACAAGTACTGCTAAGCTAAAAGCAAGGGAAGAAGAAAGGGAGCGATAAGTAAGAGTTTGAATATAGGGAGGGATACCCTATTCGCTTTGAAGAAAATGAGGATAATGATACATCTAAGGTTGAAGCCGGCTCATCCTGAATAGAGGCGGAGGTGAGATTCCTATGTTGCTAATCCAAGGCACTTGTCAATGTCAAAAAACTTAAATATACATAGGAGGTTATTATGAACGCAATAAAAGTTTATAGCATGAGAGTTGCTATGTTATGTAGACTTTATGATCTTAAATTAATTAATGATAAGGAATACACAAAAATAAAAAATAGAATAGAAAATGATTATAAGAAGAGAGATAGAAAATAGTTAATCTTGTGATATAATAACACTGTAGAAAGATACAAAATGGGAAGGAGGTAAAATGAATACTAAAGTAAAATTAATAAAAGCTTCAAATACAGGAGCTAGAAATAGAAATGCACTACATTTAGATTTAAAACGAGTTGCAGCATATTGTCGAGTTAGCACTGATAGTAAAGACCAACTTGAATCATATAAATCGCAAGTTGATTATTACACTAATCTAATAAAAAATAATAAGAACTGGACTATGGCTGGTATATATGCAGATGAAGCTACAACAGGAACAACTGCTACTAAAAGAGCAGATTTCATGAGACTAATAAGTGATTGCCAAAATGGAGATATAGACATGATAATTACTAAATCTATATCAAGATTTGCTAGAAATACATTAGATACCTTAAAGTATGTAAGACTATTAAAGGAAAACAATGTTGGTGTAGTATTTGAAGAAGAAAATATAGATACTTTGACAATGGATGGAGAGTTACTATTAACAATATTAAGTTCAGTAGCTCAACAAGAAGTAGAAAATACCTCAGCCCATGTAAAAAAAGGACTGAAAATGAAAATGGAAAAAGGGGAACTTATTGGTTTTCAAGGTTGCCTTGGCTACGACTATGACCCTACAACAAAAACTATCTCTATAAATGAAGAGGAAGCTAAAATTGTTAGATATATCTTTAAAAGATATTTAGAAGGCAATGGTGGCTCAGTTATTGGTAGGGAACTAGAAGAACAAGGATATCTTACCCCTAGAGGTAAAACAAAATGGTCTGATACTACAGTGTTAGGAATAATTAAAAATGAAAAGTATATTGGAGATATACTAATGGGAAAGACTTTTACAGTTGATCCTATAACGAAAAGAAGACTGGCAAATTTTGGAGAATCTGATAAATATCACATTGAAAATCATCACGAGCCAATTATATCAAAAGAAGATTTCGAAAAGGCACAAGAGATTAGACTCAGAAGAGCACAAAATAGAAACACCATTGCTAATAAGGATAGAAAAAGAGAGAAACTATCAAGACAATACGCTTTTTCAAGTATGCTGGAATGTGGATTTTGTGGAGAAATACTTTCAAGAAGAACTTGGCACACAAGTTCAATTTATAAAAAAATTAACTGGCAATGTGTAAAGTCAACAAAAAAAGGTAAAAAATATTGTCCTCATTCAAAGGGGATACAAGAAGCAGCGATAGAAAAAGCTTTTGTTGAAAGCTACAGACAATTATGCCACACAGATTCAACAGTAATAGATGACTTTTTAAAAATTGTAGAAGAAGAAATAAATGATAATACTTTAGTCAAAGATTTGAAAAAGTTAGAAAACCAATTAAATAGAATCATTAGTCAAGAAAGAAAGTTAGTTGATCTTCATTTAGAAGATAGTATAGACGAAGAACTTTATGCTAAAAAGTATAAAAAACTTACAAAACAAAAAGAAGAATTACTTGATGAAAAGAAAACACTAGAGCTAACTATCAAAGATGAAAACTCTATTAAAGAAAGACTAAAGCAATTTAAAAAGTTCTTAGAAAACAAAG
>DATGTQ010000147.1 GCA_035301805.1 Tissierellales bacterium | reverse complement strand
TTTTGGAGGAGTGCCCGAGTCTGGCTAAAGGGGACGGACTGTAAATCCGTTGGCTTTGCCTTCACTGGTTCAAATCCAGTTTCCTCCACCATGCGGGTGTAGCTCAGTGGTAGAGCCCCAGCCTTCCAAGCTGGTTGCGAGGGTTCGATCCCCTTCACCCGCTCCATAAAAAAGAATATGCACCTGTAGCTCAGCTGGATAGAGCAACGGATTTCTAATCCGTGTGTCGGGGGTTCGAGTCCTCCCAGGTGTGCCATAGTCTTGGGGTGTAGCCAAGTTGGTAAGGCACTAGACTTTGACTCTAGCATTCCGTAGGTTCGAGTCCTACCACCCCAGCCATTATTTTCTAAAATAAATTATATATACATGACCCATTAGCTCAGGCGGTATAAGCAGAGAACCCAAATCATGCTTTTGGATTTGGTGTGAATCGCTTAGTCCGAACCACTAATGTTAAATGAAACTATTAATTGAATATTGTAATTAGATTTAATGATTATGACCCATTAGCTCAGGCGGTAGAGCACCTGACTTTTAATCAGGGCGTCCGGCGTTCGATTCGCCGATGGGTCACCAGTATTAGGAGAGGTACCGAAGAGGTCATAACGGGGCGGTCTTGAAAACCGTTGGGGTCTTATGGCCCACGTGGGTTCGAATCCCACCCTCTCCGCCAATTATGTAGGCGTGGAGAAGTACTCAAGCGGCTGAAGAGGCTCCCCTGCTAAGGGAGTAGGTCCTTCAATAGGGCGCGAGGGTTCAAATCCCTCCTTCTCCGCCAAAGGTACCAATGTTAATTGGTTGTAGGGGTGTAGTTCAGTGGCAGAACGTCGGTCTCCAAAACCGAATGTCGTGGGTTCGAGTCCTGCCACCCCTGCCATATATATTAAGAGATTTGGTACCATTAATTGGGGCCTTTAGCTCAGTTGGTTAGAGCGCCCGGCTCATAACCGGTAGGTCTGGGGTTCGAGTCCCTGAAGGCCCACCACTTTGCCCAGATAGCTCAGTCGGTAGAGCAGGAGACTGAAAATCTCCGTGTCGGTGGTTCGATTCCGCCTCTGGGCACCATGTAATTTAATAATTGGGGCCTTTAGCTCAGTTGGTTAGAGCGCCCGGCTCATAACCGGTAGGTCTGGGGTTCGAGTCCCTGAAGGCCCACCAAGAAAAGTAGACCATTTTGTGGTCTACTTTTTATTTATTTTAAAAGTTAAATTTATAATTCAATTTTTTCAAAAGAAACTATGAGCTTTTATATAAAAAGTAATCCGGCTAAACATTTATATATATCTATATTAGCAAACTTACTAATAGGTAGACTTATTGATTTTCCAATATAGATTCCATAATACTTCTTATTAGGTTTTTAATATTGTTTATTTGAAAATTCTTATCTATTTTTATAGGAATCAAATGTTTAGGTAAATTATATTTTGATTCATCCTCTATATTATTTATGTGAAGATTATTTTTATTGTCTATATATAAGCATGTCTCATTTGTAGAGAGTAATCCTTCTTTAAATTCTATTTCTATAGAAAGATGATTATTGTTTGGAATCCAATTAATATTATAATTCTTACCATAAAATATAATGGGGTCCATGTCTGAATTTTTTTGATAGCAAGTAATTTCTAACATATCTCCTTTTGTTTTAAAAGTCTCTATTATAATGTCTATATCTTCATCCTTTAAAAGAATAGACACTGTTTTCTCTTTTTCAATAATATCAAATATTTTAAGGACTTTAGGTAAATAGATTAAATCCTCATAATTATGTTGTAGTATTAAATTTTTATGGTTTTCATTTTTTGTATTTAAATATTGATAGTAAGAGGCAATACAATCTTTGCCACTCAATGTATCTATTCTATTAATTCCAACAAACTCCTCTACTGACTCTAATTTTAAACTATCTAAATTGAGAAAAAGATTCTCTTTCTTAATAGTTTTATATATATCAAAACTATCTATATCGTATATAGAATATTCTATATTGTATTTTTTAAACTTATAATTTAAAAAGCTAATATCAAAATTATCTCCATTATAAGTAACTATTGTATCAAAAGGCTTTAAAAAATTGGCTAATGCTATAATGAGATTCTTTTCTTCAGAAAAGTTATTAGCAAAAAATTGTTTTACGTACCAATAGTCATTGGCTTTATACATAACACCTACTAAATATATAATATTTTTAGTTCGACTAAAACCTGTAGTTTCAATATCTAAAAAGCATATATTCGTATTTTTAAAGTATTTATTTATTTTATCATCCCTACTATATTTATTATTAATAACATCCATATAAATTCTCCTTTTATTAATTTAGTGATATAATCAATATGATTATGTAAATTATATAGCTTATTTTAGAAATATACAAATTGATATTGGAGGTATAGTATGAATTTCTGTTTTTCAGAATATGAATATTCGTCTCAAAGAACAGTAGTATTTGGAAGAAAGGGTATGGTTGCCACTACTCAACCTTTAGCATCTCAGGCTGGATTAGAAATATTAAAGAATGGTGGTAACGCTATTGATGCTGCTATTGCAACTGCTGCATGTCTTACAGTTGTAGAGCCAACCTCTAATGGTATTGGTGGGGATGCTTTTGCAATAGTTTGGACCAATGGTAATATATATGGTTTAAACTCAAGTGGACCATCTCCTAAAGCTATCAACATAGATAGTGTAATAGGAAAGGGCTATAAAAAAATTCCACAACATGGATTTATACCGGTGACTATACCTGGACAACCTTATGGGTGGAAAGAATTATCTAGAAGGTTTGGGAAACTTCCTTTAAAGGAAGTTCTAGAACCGGCAATTGACTATGCAAGAAATGGGTTTCCAGTGTCCCCTATTGTAGCATATAATTGGCAAAGGGCTGCTAATAATTATAAAAGTAAATTAAAAGGTGAAGAATTCAAATACTGGTTTGATACTTTCACTATAGATGGACAAGCTCCTAAAGCAGGACAGATATGGCATAATAAGGATATGGCTAATACTTTAGAAGAGTTAGGAAGCACTAATTGTATGTCATTTTATAAAGGTGATATAGCAGAAAAAATTCATAAATTTTCAAAAGAACATGGTGGGTATATTAGAAAAAGTGATTTAGTTGAATATAAAGCAGAATGGGTTAAACCATTAAATGTTAATTATAGAGGTTATGATATTTGGGAGTTACCACCTAATACCCATGGTATAGTAGTTTTAATGGCATTAAATATACTGAAAAATTTTGATTTAAAAAAAGATGACTCAAAAACTTATCATCGCATGATTGAGGCTTTGAAACTAGCTTATGTTGATGGCCTTCATTACATTACAGATTTAAATAAAATGGGTATAGATTTAGATGAATTAATATCTAAAGATTATGGTATAGAAAGGGCTAAATTAATAAAAGATAAGGCTATTATTCCTCAGTTTGGTGTAGCTAATTCTGGTGGCACAGTTTATTTTGCTACCGCTGATAGTTCAGGTAATATGGTAAGTTATATTCAAAGTAATTTTACAGGTTTTGGTTCAGGATTAGTAGTTCCAGGAACGGGAATTAGTCTTCATAATAGAGGATATACTTTTTCCTTAGAACCAAATGCCCACAATAAACTTGAACCACAAAAGAAAACTTATCACACTATTATACCAGGATTTATAACAAAAAATAATAAGCCAATTGGGCCTTTTGGTGTTATGGGAGCTTATATGCAACCTCAAGGACATTTACAGGTTATGAATAATATATTTGATCATTGTCTAAATCCTCAAGAAGCACTAGATAAACCTAGATGGCAATGGATAGAGGATAAGACAGTTCTTGTAGAAAGAGATTTTTCTAAAGATTTAGTAGAAGAACTTAAAAGGATGGGACATAAAATAAAATACTCTAATGATATAGGTAGTTTTGGTAGGGGGCAAATAATATTGAAAGACAAAGATATACTTATTGGTGGAACAGAAAAAAGAGCAGATGGTTATATAGGGGTTTGGTAATATTTTGGAGGGAGGGTTATTATGAATGTAGATGACATAAAAGTAGAAGAGCTAAGAGATGATGAATTAAAAAATTATATCAAGAATATTAATGATGAACATCTATCTCATATTGGGCACTTATCATTATACTATTCTATTTATAATAGTATACTTTTAATTAAAGAGAAAGATGAAAAAGATTTTATAAAGTTAATTAAAAATAGGGGAGAAAGAGAATTAATAGAAAAACATTATAATGATTTAATTACAATTGTTAAGAATATAGATAATATTTTTTTAGATAATAAGGACAGAGATGAAGTTATAGAAAAAATATATAAAATTAGGAAAGAATTATATAATTATCTTGCATTACTTAATTCTTATATTATAGAGTTAGGATATGTCTATGAAACTTTTGACTATAGCATTAGACAAAGAATAGCCAAAAGTAAATATAAAAATCTACACTGGTCTGATTTAAGATTAAATGACTTTCTTCAAAATATTTTATCTTTTCTTCTAGAGAACACTGAAGATTATAATGAGTTTAATTATATATTAGGAACTATAATAAGCTTAACACCTTTTAGATTAACTAAAGAAAAGTTTACTGAAATAGTTGGGGATAGTTTAAGAAAAAGTTTAAAAGATATGCCTAAAAGCATAGTAGAAAATAAATTAGAAAAGGCAAAAAATGATTTCGATAGTAGTTTTGTCAAAGGCTATGGAATTAAATTTGATGATATTTTTAGGCAAGTTGAAAGTTTTAAGAAGTTTAATATAAAAAATATGACCATAGATGAATTAGAAAAAGAAAAGAAAGTAGTTAAGGAAATAATTTTAGATGTAGAAACTGTTGCTAATGCTGTAAGAAGCTTAGGCTTGTTAACTAATAAATTATATATATTATATATCCTTAAAGATATTATAAGAGTAAGTGATATAAATAAGGATATTTTAAATTTGGAGAATAAAAATGTTTTAACAGATTTAGAAAAACAAATTGATTCTTACGAAGATTCCATAATTAAAACTGTAGACTTTTTCCAAGAAATAAATAGGGAAGCTTTTAATCGTGGTATATCAATAGATGAGAAATTAAATGCTGAGTTAGAAAATACAAGAGAAATGTTAGCATATTATAATGATATATTTTTTGAAAAAGAGGATATTTTATATCCTAATTTAGATGATATACCTGATGAAAATTATATTGAACAAAATGTTAATAATTTTTTACAATATTTAAATAGAAATGTTAAGCATATGGGGAATCTGGAAAGAAAAATAAGGATGAAAGGTTTATTATTAAAACTTACAATTCCTTTTAGTTCCCCAGATAAATTTATGAATTATTTAGAAGGCTCTTTAAATATTAAAGTTACAAGTAAAGAAGAAATATTTCTAGCTATTGACGATATTCACTACTTTATGAATTATTTTAATGAGTATAAGATAAAAAAAGACAGTTAACTGTCTTTTTTTATGTTATACTTATTTGTTTTTTGACAATACTATATAAATGAAGACTGGAGGTATATTATGAAATATAAGGTAGGAATTCCGCGGGGAATGCTATTTTATAACTATTATCCCTTATGGAATGAATTTTTTAAGGAACTAGGTGTAGAAGTTGTTCTATCGTGTAAAACGAATAAAGAAATATTAGATAATGGTTCACTAAATTGTGTTGATGAAGCTTGTCTACCTGTAAAAGTTTTTCATGGTCATGTAGAATATTTAAAAGACAAAGTAGATTATATTTTTATTCCTAAAATTATGAGTATTGATCATATGGAATATTGCTGTCCAAAATATTTAGGATTGCCTGAAATGGTTTTACACAGTGTAGATCAATTGCCAGAAGTAATAGCACCAATAGTGAATTTAAGAAAATCTGAATCAAAACTTAAGAAATCCTTTCACAGTGCAGGTTCTTACTTTACGGATAGTAGATTAGAAGTAAGAAGTGCATATTTAAAAACTATGGACTTTTATAAAGGGTATAAAAGATTAATTACAAAAGGAATTATACCTATAGATGCACTAAAAATGTATAATAATGCTTTTAAAAATTTAAGTCCAAGTATTGATAAACAAGGTGAGAGTACTATTATGGTTCTGGGTCATTCATATAGTGTTTATGATGATTTTATAAGTATGAATGTTATTAAGAAATTAACTGATTATGGAAAAGATGTAATTACTGCTGAAATGATAGAGGATGAGATAATAGCCCATTATGCTAAAAAACTTCCTAAAAGAATGTTTTGGACCCATGGGAAGAGAATAGTAGGTTCAGCCTTTTACGCTTTAGAAAATAAAAATGTAGATGGAATTATATACATTTCAGCTTTTGGTTGTGGACTAGACTCGGTATTAGTTGACTTAATTGAAAGAAAAGCTAATAAGACTTCAACACCATTTGTTTTACTTACTATTGATGAACAAACGGGTGAGGCAGGTATAAATACTAGATTAGAAGCATTTTTAGATATGATGGAATGGAGGAAAAAAGATGAAGATAACTTTTCCACAATTAGGTAACGTATATATAGCTGCTAAAGCATTTATGGAAGAACTAGGACAAGAGGTGATACCACCACCTAGATGTAGTCAAAAAACTTTGGAGATTGGTACAAAATATTCTCCAGAAATGATGTGTCTACCATTTAAGATTAATATAGGAAATTATATTGAAAGTATAGAAAAAGGTGCAGATACAATATTGATAACAGGTAGTTGTGGTCCATGTAGATTTGGTTACTATTCTGTATTAGAAGAAAATTTATTAAGAGATTTAGGCTATGAAGTCGATTTTATTGTATTTGACCCTATATATGAAGGTGTTGGTAAATTAAAGAATAATATTGAAAAAATTTTTGATAAAAATAATATTAGGGGTATTGTAAAAGCTGGAAATCTTGGGTGGAAGCTAATACGTGGGGCTGATGAACTTACTCAGTTATCTAATGAAATAAGAGCATATGCCTATGATAGCTATGAAGTTGATATGGTTATGGAGGAATACTATAAGAATATATATGATGTCTATGGTGCTAAAGAAATGATTAATCTAATAGACCAAACAGTTTTGAAACTAAAAAACATAAAAATAAATGAAGACAAAAATCCTATAAGGATAGGAATAATAGGCGAAATATATACAATAATTGAGCCCTTTGTAAATTTAGAAATTGAAAGAAAACTAGGTCATATGGGTGTTTTAGTTGACAAGTCTCTAACACCAACTAAATGGGTAGAACATCATATTGCAAGATATCCATTTGGCTCTAAAGTAGAAAATAGGAAATATAAATTTGCCAAACCATATATTGAAACCTTAGTTGGAGGTCATGGAAGGGAAACCATTGGAAGTGCAATTTATTATTCCGAAAAAGGTTTTGATGGTGTAATTCATATATTACCATTAAATTGTATGCCTGAAATTGTAGCTAAAAGTATATTGCCAACAGTTCAAAAAGATTATGATTTTCCAATAATGACTTTAGTAGTTGATGAAATGACTGGGGAGGCAGGCTTTATAACAAGGATAGAAGCCTTTGTAGATTTGCTTGAAAAACGAAGGGAGACTAAAAATAATGAAGAATTATTATATGGGTATTGATGTAGGTTCTGTCAGTACAAATATTGTTTTAATAGATGAAGATCACAAGGTTGTATTTAATAAATATTTAAGGACTATGGGTAGACCAATAGACGTTTTAAAAGAAGGGTTAAAAGAGTTAAAAGAAGAAAAAGGAGAAGTAAATATTTTAGGAGTTGGTGTAACAGGTAGTGGTAGGTATTTAGCCAACCTAATAGTAGGAGCAGATATAGTAAAAAATGAAATTACATCTCATTCCGTTTCAGCTTTAAATCAATATCCTAAAGCTAAAACAGTTATTGAAATAGGTGGGCAAGATTCAAAAATAATTATTATTAGAAATGGAATAGTAGTAGACTTTGCAATGAATACTGTATGTGCTGCAGGAACAGGTTCTTTTTTAGATAGACAGTCTTTAAGGTTAGGGATAGATATAAAAGAATTTGGAAAAATGGCTTTAAAATCTACTAGTCCAGTTAGAATAGCAGGAAGGTGTGCTGTATTTGCCGAATCTGATATGATCCATAAACAGCAATTAGGACATAATTCTGAAGATATTATAAGAGGTTTATGTGAGGCATTAGTTAGAAATTATTTAAATAATGTAGGAAAAGGTAAGGAAATATTGGGGCCTATAGTATTTCAAGGTGGAGTTGCTGCTAATGAAGGAATTAAGAAAGCTTTTGAAATGGAGTTAGGGGAAGAGTTATTTATTCCAGAAAATTTTGGTGTTATGGGAGCTTTAGGAGTAGCATTAATAGCTAAAAGAGAGGTAAAAGGGAAAGGTAAAACTAACTTTAAGGGCTTAGATATAGCTGATGTTGAATATAGAGTTAAAGGATTTGAATGTGATGGGTGTGGAAACCTATGTGAAGTAGTGGAGGTTTTAGGAGATGGTAATATACTAGCTAGATATGGAGATAGATGTGGAAAATGGAGTAATTCTATAGATAAAGAATCTAAAGATATAAGATTAGCTTAACTTAACTTAACATTAATACTTATGGCAGTAGGAGCTAGTGGAGACTTCTTATTAAGTATCCATATTATAATAGCAATAATAATAACTTTTATTGCATCTAAAATCTTTAATAAATTAGGTATACCAGCTGATAACTATAGAAAGTAAAAAAAAAGATGCCCTAGGGCATCTTTTTAATTATTTATTATTCTTCAAAGTCTTCTTCAAGAGCTTCATCAAACTCTTCATTAATATCTTTTTCTAGTGAATCTCTTGTTTCAATTTCTCCTTCACCCTCAAGTGAAAATGTTCTTGGGCGAGGTCTAGGACATGGTTTTTTTTCTTCGTCAATTTGTTCAGGAAATAGGCTTGGGAATGTATTACAAATTGGTGATATCTCTGGTGATAATTCAGGGAAACCAGTTGAAAGTACACATAATTGTACAGGTACAATTACTTTCTTCTCACAAGATACACATATGGCTATTATTAAATTTGCTTTTACAGTACCACATTTAGGGTCAATGAATAAATCTCTTTGCAAGCTATTAGTAGCTAATCTTGTTTCACAGCTTAAATTACAGAATTCTGCAAATCTTGGTAAAAATGCTGAATTAAATACAGATGGTAAACATAATTCAAAGAAATTGGTCATAACTATTGGGGAAGTAAAAGGTGCAATTTCAGCTTTCGCTGTTAAAGTAACTTTGTGTCTTCTACGTCTACAATCTTGAATTATAACATCTATCTCTATAACTACTGTTCCAAAGATTTTCACAGTTTGCGTACCAAAAATTGGTGTTCCTTTACCCTTTTCATCACAGTCAGATGTATCAGCAAATATTATTTTTTCATTTTTCAATCCATCAGGACCTACAACAGTAACATCCTTTCCATTGCCATCTTCAACAAATTTACCACCTGATATTTCAGTTTTAGGAGAAACAGTCAAATTATCTTTATCATTAATATTCTTAGGATTGAAAAACTTTCTACATCTTACGTCTAATACTTTAACTATTCTATCATCTTTACTAAGGCGTGGTCTAAAGCTTAAATTAGTTACAGTTTTTAAAGATTGCATATTTACAAGAGTTGCATCATATACTTTTTGAACAAAAATTGGTTCAGTTCTTACGCCTCTAAGACTACCATCCCATTCACATCCAGTATTTCCTTTACAGCAATTTTCAGTTATACCAGCATCAATAGAATCTGGTTTTATTTTTGATTTCATTTTTTTCCCCCTTTCAAATTGGAGTTGTTACTCTTAATGTTAATATATTCTAGTTATTGCTTTTCTGTTACAAACTAAAAAACTAGCATATTTTAAAATTTGAGTAATAAGATTATATGAGGATTTATATTTAGGTGGTGACCAAAAAGTGACTTTTTATAATGATGAATTTATAATTGTTGTTGATAGTCTTAATAATATTTATATGTTTCAATGGAAGAATCAGTGTTTAAATTTATTTATTTTTAACTATATAACTCAAGAAGTAGAGAAGATAGTTATAACAGAGGACTCTTTAGAAGAATACGATGTATCTATAGATGACTTGGACAATATATATATTGTTTACCAGGATACCAATTACAATTTAATATTAATAATTTTAGAAGATAATAATCTAGAAAGAATAGAACTTACTGAAAAATCAGTACCATTGGTTAAAAATTTAAATATCCTAAATCATGCTAAAGATTTTCATATTATTTATTGTGTAGAAATGTTAAATAATGCAAATACATATGAAATATATCATCATTTATACAGTGATGAAAATTGGTTAACAAATAAGGTAGATGAAATAAAAGTTTTAAAACTACTTAATCCTTTTCAAATTGCTAGAAAAGATAATAAAATTATTATAAGTTACTATGATTATAAAGATAAAGAAGAAATATACCTAAAACATTTCAATTGTAAAGAAAGAAAATGGGAAGAAAAAATTCAATTGACTAGTGGAGGAAAAGTTAAATTATATTTAGATTTATTAATTATTGATGATAAAATAAATTTAGTTTATAGTGAAGAAGATGATGGGAATTTTGTTGTGAAATATGGAAGGTTTTCCATAGAAAGGGGTCATATAAATAAGGAAATAGAGGATACAATGTCTAACCCTGAAAATTGTTCTCATCCTACTATTATTTATTATAATAACAAGATATGGATTGTATGGTTAGAATATAATAATGTTCTGAGTAGGTTTAGTGAGAATATGGGAGAAAGTTGGAGTCCTATATACCTATGGAATGAATCAAAGAAGGAAGATATAATAAAATATAAATATATGAATATTAAAGATAAAGATAATAGAATTTTAAATAGCTCTTTTGGGAAAATGTATCCAGATATTTCTTTCATTGGCTTTGGACCTTTGGTTAATGTTAGGGAAGTTCCTCTAAAAAAAAAATTAGTAATAGAACCGAGGTGGTTTTAAACAAAGATGAGGGAGAAGATATAAAGGAAAAGGTTAGAAAGTTAGAGAAAATTAAAGAATTAGAAAAGATTAAAAAGTTGGAAAAGGTTGAGGAATTAGGAGAAAGAATTGAAAAATTAGAGGAAGAAGTAGAATATATTGAAAGATTTTTAAATAGGAGAACTAGAGGTTATTTCTTAAAAGGAAAAGATTAATAAATTTTCTAGTTTAGCTGTAGGGAGAGTATATAAGATACAGCTAAACTAGAAATTGTTTAAACAAGAATAAATGATTTAAAATATTAGAAGAAAAATAGTAAAATTTATAAGTTTATTCCCTCTTCAAAAAATATTCTAATTTTTTCTATATCATTAGTTTTACTTAAAGCTAACATAAGTTTAATCCTAGCTTTTTGTCCAGGTAAATTATTTCCTAATATAATTCCCAACTCTCGCAAATGTTTTCCTCCACCTTTATAGCCATAACTATCTAATACCCTACCAGTGGGGCATCTAGATACCATTATAACAGGTATATTATTATTTATACTTTTTTCCAAGCCGGGTATCATTTCAGGAGGTATATTTCCCCTACCTAAAGCTTCAATTACTATTCCTTTATAGTTATTTGAGATCATGAAATCAAATAAATCGGAGTTCATACCAGGGGCACATTTTATTAATCCTACTTTAGTTTCTATATCATCGGTTTCAATAAATTGTCTATTTACTATATTTCTATAAAAAATTACTTGATCATTATCAACTATTCCTAGGGGGCCAAATTCCGGTGATTTAAAAGTATCCAAGGATAAAGTGTTAGTTTTAGTGACCTCATTAGCAGCATTTACTTCGTTATTCATAACTACCAGTACGCCTTTGTTTCTTGATTCTTTAGAAGCAGCTGTACATATGGCAGCAGCAAGATTACTAGAACCGTCATATCCTAATTCGGAACTGTTTCTCATGGCTCCAGCCACAACAATTGGCTTCTTAGATTTCATTGTTAAATCAAGAAGATAGGCTGTTTCTTCTAGGGTATCAGTTCCATGGGTAATGACCACTCCGGCAATATCATCTCTTTTAACTATTTCTTTAACAACTTTTAAAAGCTCTATCATTAATTTAGGTGTAATATGGGGACTAGGTAAATTAGCAAAAGAAATAATTTCAATATCTGCAAAATCTTCAATATTAGTGACCATAGATATTATTTCTTCGCTAGAAAGAGCTGGAATAGCCGCTTGAATTCTAGGGTCGATCCTCATGGATATAGTACCACCAGTGAAGATAATGGCAATTTTTCTGGAATCAGACATAAAAAAACCTCCTTCGTATAATAAAGTCATAGTTTAAAAACTATATTTTCTTTTCTATCTCACACTTCTTGTGAGATAATAATTGTACAGATAGAGGTCGTAGTTAACCTCCTTGAAGCGTTGTCTTCCTTATTTAGGGTTACGCCTCTTCTTT